>NZ_QTMG01000060.1:0-507 GCF_003635435.1 Parabacteroides sp. AF21-43
CGCACAAGGATATCATTCGTTTCTTCATGCTGATACCGGAGGCTTGTAAGCTGGTCCTAGAGGCCGGTACGATGGGTAATGGGGGAGAGATCTTCGTGTTCGATATGGGTAAACCTGTACGGATCGTGGATCTGGCTGAGCGGATGATCCGTCTGAGCGGGGTGAAGGGAATCGAGATCCGGTTCACGGGATTGCGAGACGGGGAGAAGTTGTATGAGGAGGTACTCAATGAGGAGGAGACCTCCAAGCCTACTTTTCATCCGAAGATCAAGATCGCCCAAGTCCGTGCGTATGATTATGCGGACGCCAATCTGCGGATTGATGCCTTGGTACATGCTTGTGCCGTGGAGGGGGATATGCAGATCGTGAAGCGGATGAAGGAGATCGTTCCCGAGTTCAAGAGCCAGCATTCTAAATATGAGGTGTTGGATGAATAGAGCGAAATAAAAAGTAAATTATGGATTTATCCGTGAGGGCCTATGCTATTAATGTTGATTTAAATATAGC
>NZ_QTMG01000060.1:517-2892 GCF_003635435.1 Parabacteroides sp. AF21-43
CTCCAAGCCTACTTTTCATCCGAAGATCAAGATCGCCCAAGTCCGTGCGTATGATTATGCGGACGCCAATCTGCGGATTGATGCCTTGGTACATGCTTGTGCCGTGGAGGGGGATATGCAGATCGTGAAGCGGATGAAGGAGATCGTTCCCGAGTTCAAGAGCCAGCATTCTAAATATGAGGTGTTGGATGAATAGAGCGAAATAAAAAGTAAATTATGGATTTATCCGTGAGGGCCTATGCTATTAATGTTGATTTAAATATAGCGTCAAAAAAGAAGAGCCTCCCCAGAGGCATTTGCAAGAAAAGAGAAGGAACCATGTGGGTTTTGTGATGAAAAGATAGGATGATAGATATTTTGTAGAATCGATATAAGGTCAAGGTTTTGTACCGGTCTTCTTTTCCCGTAAAGGGATTTAGAAGGCCGGTTCTGTTTTTATATATGTATTTGAAAATCCGTATGTAAGTACGGTGTCCGGCCATATGCGGCGCAGGGATAAACATTCCCCCTGCGTTCGCATGATGAAAAAGATCTATGAGCGTTTGAGAGAGAGATTGGGGCATAAGCCCACGGTGAAGAATTTTGACGCGTTCTTGGTAACGTTGGGACCGGATGAGCGGGAGTCTTGGAAAATGGATGTGTGTAGTTTGGGATATGGAGATTATTATAGGAAGATGCCCGGGGCGTACCGTAAATTTATCCGGAAGTATATGGAGCATGACCGGGAGTGCGAACGGTGTTATATACGTAAGTATACGGTGCGTGGTGATTTGTTGTATTCCCCATTTCGTCCGGAACTCTTGTTGGAGCTAGTGAAGCTTGTGGAGTTTACGGATCGTGAGACTCCCCCTTCCTCTTTGGAAATAGCCTCTTGCCTGTTGATGGGGTTTGATTATCCGGGCTCGGTGCGTGGCTTGGCTTCTCATTTGCGAGAGGCGGGGCATTCTGCGGAAGCAGTCTTGGTGCTCGCTGGAAAGAGGGAGGTGACGGATGAGTTTTAAAAGAGATATGGATTTGAATGTTAGTTAAGAATAGCAGGTTTTTGTTGTCTTTGAAAAGGGGAATTTTTGGGCATTTTTATTTTTAATTCGTTGAATACTATTTGTTTGATGGATAAAACCACGGACGCTGACCTCTTCCGGCTCATCTTACCTTTGTGTCGTGCTCCATAAGGGGTATATAACCATAAAAATTAAAAGATATGGCACAAGGTTTTAAGTTGGTGTTGCGTCCGTCGAAGCCGGGCGAGAAGGATTCAGAGAAAAAGTTTTATGCGGTGTCGAAAACGAATGGTACCTCTAGTATGAAAACGTTATGTAAGTTGATCTCGGCACGTAGTACGGTGTCGTCGGCAGATGTGAAGGCGGTATTGGATAACCTTAATTTCGTGTTGGATATGGAGCTTCAGGAGGGGCGTATCGTAAGGCTCGGCGATTTCGGGAGTTTTCGGATCTCGGTGAGCAGTGATGGGGTGACGGATAAGAAAGATTTTAACACGAGTATGTTGCGCCCCCCGCGTATCATCTTCACTCCGGGCGGTGAGTTGAAGGATACGAAGAAGACGTTGGAATACGCAAGGGTCTCCCAAGATGGCGCCACTACGGAGGCTGGTGGCTCTGATAGCGATAGCCCGGATGAGATTTAACGTGCAACTGGTAATGGCCGTGCTGCTTTGCGTGACCGGCCTTACCTTGGTGTTCTGTGGTTTTTGGGTGGCTCCTTCCGGTGAGATAGATAACAGCGTGCTGGTCGCATTTGGGGAGATCTGCACGTTTGCCGGTGCGCTGTTTGGGGTGGACTACTCTTATAAATTGAAAATTAAGGATTGAAAATTTGAGTTAAGATGGAAAAGGATGAGAAGAGATTGACAGAGCATTTTCGTATGGACGAGTTTGTTTATAGTGCGATGGCGGTGGAATTTGGACTTAATAATGCGTTGCCTTCGGAGGTAATACCGGTGATACGGAATCTAACGGTGCGGTTGTTGGAACCTTTGCGTATATATCATCGACAGCCTATGTATATCATGAGTGGCTATCGAAGCGAAGAGTTAAACCGATTAGTGGGAGGTGCCCCTAGCTCGCAACATATGAAGGGGGAGGCGGTAGACATTTACACGGTGGATCGCAACCGACTATTGGAGGACTTGGTGGCAAGCTGCCTGAATTTTGATCAGGCGATCCTTTATCGTACGAAGGGATTCATACATCTTTCATTAAAAAAACATGGGGTGAACAGAAAACAGATTTTATTTAAATAGGAGGGGGTATGAGTGGATTTTGGAAAAAAGGATACTATATATTGTGTTTTATCGTACGTACATTATATAACTTGTTAAGTCTTGGGAAAAAGCCTAAAAAATAATGCCCGATAAA
>NZ_QTMG01000061.1:0-2676 GCF_003635435.1 Parabacteroides sp. AF21-43
GAAAAAAGTGACTGCACGATAAAATGAAAGGCTGCAACGGAAGAACAGACTTGCGGATTCTGCGGGGAGAACATAACCATACAGGCATACAGCCACTACAACTGTTTCCGGAAAAAGAAGATTATACAACCGGAAAAACAGAAAGGCATCCACTCGGAGAAAAGCAAGCAAACGATTGAAGCGGACTGCCGATTTAGCGGCGAAATGTCCGACTACCTATATACAGCCCTAAAAGGCTGGGGCATATGGGTAAGCAACAGACTGCCGGGCAAATAAAAGGAGAGTGGCATAGCCGCCGGAAAGAGGTTGTCTCGATGTGGCCGAAGCTCCGAAAGCAGACCGGATATGCCTCTCTCCTTTGCCTTCCCCATTCCTGGATTTCACACAATCACGGAGCCTGCGAGTGACTATGAGAAATCCTGAAACGGGGACAGTCACTCCGCTGAAAGGGTGGGTGGGAAACATGTGACTTTCTCCAAAATAACAAATAGGGGTATAAAGATCTCAAAAGAAAAGAAAGCCGTTCCAGAAAAGACTGGAGCAACTATCACCATCTACTGTTCTTTAAGTTAATTGCAGCAAATCCAAATCATCAGTGACCAATCCATCCAATACATGTTGGATTTTATCAAATATAGCCTTATCTATGCCATACGTGGCGCATAACGATTGAAATTTGCTTACAGCATCGAACACCTGTAATATCTTCTTTTCGGGCTCCTCTACAAAATCCTCGGCAAAGTTGACGAAATCACTTGTAGTCAAGGCAGACCTTTTGCCCATCACGCCCATCGAATGAATGTGTGCTGAAGAATTTTCCCATGTATTTGCCGTGAACATTACATCATATGCAGGTGATAAACGCCATACCCCTGCCTTATCCATGATAAACGATATGTTCTTATTATGATCATCGGATATACCTGCGACATAATTAAATACCATTCTGATAAATATCTGATCTTTGTCTTCCTGGGGAAGTTTCAGAGTCTCTGCTATCCAACACAGCTTCATATAATCATCTGCACCCGGCATAATGGCCGCAAGGGTCTGACTAAAGAGCTTTTCTCCATTCTTACGATCAAATCTTTCCGTTACGAAATGATTTCTTCCATCAATTTCTTTCAGGAAGCATGGCATCATGTTGATTCCCGCCGCCTTTGCCATTTCGCTATATACCATTTCTATCTCTGTGGTAGGAGAGTCATCTGCTTCTTTAAATTTGATGATATACTGCTTAAAATTTTCAGGCAAATCCACCTGGCCGGAACGAAACTCTTCCGTTTCGAGATTATAGGCAATCACTGCCTTCGGGCGCATGCCACCGGCAGAAGTTCCAAGATATATCAACTTTTTCATCGTGAGGCTATCCTCCGGTGATATGACAGCAGCATCTCGATCATTATATATTTTAGAAGCCAAAGTTGCCAATGATGACATATTTACTGACTCATGGATGGCATCATCATTAAATTCCGGTTCAAATTCCAATGCTCCCATAGCCCTCTTGCCAATATAAGAGAGCTTCAATAGAGGCAATGATTCCGTAACCTTTATATTATTATCCGTGAGCCATTGGTCAAATAGGGAAGCCCCCCATTTGTCAGGAAGCGCATCTGCAAGAAATTCCGGAAGCCCTTGATATAATTTATCTTTATTCCCATAGAAAGACGCAAACAAAGGGGTTCTCTTAGGGTGTGTGGAAGGGCATATATCATAATCTTGTTTCCTATATTCATCCGTAAATTGGAATACAGAACAATGCTTTTCAAAGTCCCAATTCAATTTGCCAATGCAAGTCCCCCACAGATATACATTCACTATAATCGGCTCTTTCTTCATACCATCTTACGTTTACCGTTAATTCTTTGTATTCTTTTACCTGTTTTTTCATTGATTAGGAAAGGGGAGTCTGGAAGTTCCGGAACCAAACCGACAACGCCTTCAAGAGTTCCACTTATACGCAAAATCTTAAGCAATGTACTTAGGGCAATATCACTTACTTTACAAGATTCTATTCTCTTAATAGTAACGATAGATACTCCTGCCTTATCCGCAAATTCTTGCTGGGAAAAACAGCAGCTAAGTCTTATAGACTTAACTCTCTTGCAGATTTCCTTTACAATACATTCATCTGAAAATTCGTATATTGTATATGTATCATATAATCTTTTCATAGAAAAACATATTTAGGTATCATTTTTGATACAAAAATACCGATAAATCTGAAAATCACCAAATTAAGAAACACTTTTTTTATAATCTTCTGCCGCATTAGCAAACGATTGAAGCGACCTTGTGCCGCTTCAATCGTTTGATTGCTTTTTCTTTTTAGTCCGGGGGTTCTTATTTTTCCGGAGTCGGGTAGAACTTAGTAGCTACCATCACAATGCGGTTACGTTTCTCCCCACTTTTAGAATCCGTCCATTCTTCCGGCTTAAAGTAGCCTTCAACGGTAATCAGTACATCTTTTTGCAGTATCCAAAAAGCATAGCGGTCTTCCATCTTACTCCAGGCTTCAACTTTCATAACAGAGGAAACAAATGTTTTTTCTTCATTTATCTTGCCTATGCGACTGACCACAATAGAGAAGTGTGCAACCTTTACTATTTCGAATAAATGGATTTCTGCATCCCTACAAATCCTGCCTGTTACTGCGAATGAATTTTCAATCTT
>NZ_QTMG01000062.1:0-2046 GCF_003635435.1 Parabacteroides sp. AF21-43
GCCGCCGCAAAAGACGGCTTCGGATTAGGATTGTCCATCGTGCAGCGTATTGTGGCGATGCTCGGTGGAACTATACGCTTGGAAAGCGAGAAAGGCAAAGGGAGCCGCTTCACGGTGGAAATTCCCATGCAGACAGCCGAGGAACTGCCGGAACAGACAATTCAAGCGCAAATGCGCCATAATCATATCTGCCATGATGTGATTGCCATCGACAATGACGAGGTACTTCTCCTTATGTTGAAAGAAATGTATGCCCATGAAGGGATGCACTGCGATACCTGTACCAATGTTTCGGTACTGATGGAGCTGATACGAAAAAAGGAATACAGCCTGCTTCTGACGGATCTGAATATGCCTGAGATAAGCGGTTTTGAACTGCTGGAACTGTTGCGCTCATCCAATGTAGGCAACTCGAAGAGTATTCCCATAGTCGTGACAACCGCTTCGGGCAGTTGCAGCAAGGAGGAACTTATAGGGCGTGGATTTGCCGGATGCCTGTTCAAGCCGTTCTCCATATCCGAACTGATGGAGATTACGGATAAATGCGCATTAAGCAGCATATTGGATGAAAAGCCGGATTTTTCCACTCTGCTATCTTATGGCAATGAATCCGTCATGCTGGACAAACTGATAGCGGAAACCGAAAAGGAAATGCAGGCGGTCAAGGATGCAGAACAGCGTAAAGACCTCCAAGAACTGGACACACTTACACACCATCTGCGAAGTTCATGGCAGATTCTCCGTGCCGACCAGCCATTGAGGGAACTTTACGCCCAACTTCATGGAAGTGCCACTCCAGATGACGAAGCGATATGCAAAGCGGTGACCGGCTGTGCTGGATAAAGGTGCTGAAATTATCCGGCAGGCAAAAGAAGAAAGGAAAAATACGAAAATGGATAAAACAAGAATCATCGTGGTGGAGGACAATATCGTGTATTGCGAGTTTGTCTGCAACCTGCTGGCACGGGAAGGATTCCGTACCGTGCAGGCTTACCACCTCTCGACCGCGAAGAAACTTCTGCAACAAGCCTCAGACGGGGACATCGTGGTTTCTGACCTACGACTACCCGACGGTGACGGCATCGACCTATTACGATGGATGCGCAAGGAAGGCATGACACAACCGTTAATCATCATGACCAACTATGCCGAAGTGCATACGGCAGTCGAAAGTATGAAACTCGGCTCGCTGGACTATATCCCCAAGCAGCTTGTGGAGGATAAACTTATGCCTCTGCTTCATACCATCCTGAAAGAACGGAGTATCGGACGAAATCGTATGCCCGTTTTTGCCCGTGACAGTTCCGCCTTTCAGAAAATCATGCAACAGATAAGATTAGTTGCCCCTACTGATATGAGCGTGCTGATATTCGGAGAGAACGGCACGGGCAAGGAGCATATCGCCCACCATCTGCATGATAAGAGCAAAAGGGCAGGGAAACCGTTTGTGCCTGTGGACTGCGGTTCACTCTCCAAAGACCTTGCGCCCTCGGCATTCTTCGGACATGTCAAAGGCGCGTTTACGGGTGCGGACAGCACAAAGAAAGGATACTTCAATGAGGCAGAGGGTGGCACATTGTTCTTGGATGAGGTAGGCAATCTCGCATTGGAAACCCAGCAGATGTTACTCCGTGCCATACAGGAACGGAGATACCGCCCTATAGGTGACAAGACGGACAAGAGCTTCAATGTCCGCATCATCACCGCCACCAACGAGGATCTGGAGAAAGCGGTCATTGAAAAACGTTTCCGACAGGATTTGCTGTACCGTTTGCACGACTTCGAGATAACTGTTCCGCCCTTGCGTGACTGTCAGGAGGACATCATGCCGTTGGCGGAGTTCTTCCGTGAGATTGCCAACAATGAATTGGAATGTAGCGTGACTGGGTTCGATGCGGAAGCCCGTAAGACATTGCTGACCCATCCGTGGCCGGGTAATGTCCGTGAGCTTCGGCAGAAGATAATGGGCGCGGTGTTGCAGGCACAGACGGGAGTTGTCATGAAAGAGCATCTGGAACTTGCCGTAACGAAACCGACCTCACCTGT
>NZ_QTMG01000062.1:2056-2533 GCF_003635435.1 Parabacteroides sp. AF21-43
GTCATGAAAGAGCATCTGGAACTTGCCGTAACGAAACCGACCTCACCTGTCAGCTTCGCCTTGCGAAACGATGCGGAGGACAAGGAACGCATCTTACGCGCGTTGAAGCAGGCAAACGGAAACCGCAAGGTTGCCGCCGAATTGCTCGGAATCGGACGTACAACGCTGTATAGCAAGTTGGAAGAGTATGGATTAAAGTATAAATTTCAGCAATCATAGCCCGCAACTTGCCGAAAATAGAAGTAACGGTTAAACCGGATTATTCAGCGAAGATAAAAAACGTCCTGTGATAAAAATCATGGGACATTTTGATGTGTATCCGATTTTTATTGCTACTTTTGTACCAAGACGAGAGACATTGACAGCAACTCACAGCAGAACGTAGAAATAGACAGGGTTGCCAAATCATTACCTCATTTTTACCTTATCCTCAGAACTGCTTGCTAATAAAGTGGTTATAAAAATCTTCCAGAATTA
>NZ_QTMG01000063.1:0-2157 GCF_003635435.1 Parabacteroides sp. AF21-43
AACTTTTATAGTATAGCATTAATTAATGTACAGGCGTACATTAATATTATATTAAACGAGTTACCCGGAATTTACGGATTGTCATTGTGACACTTTGAAAATTAAAGTCCTTGAGAATCGAATTTTCCGGGAGATTATACATATAGTTCCGTAAAACGAGAAAAAATATTCGCAAGTAGTTATTCCATAACAAGATAACGGAATATGCCCTTTCATTCTGGCGAAAATTATTCATCCTAATTCATATTCTTAAGGCTAAAACCTGTAATTCATCCGTATGTGAAGGCTATTTCTATCGTATGCGATGAGGATTACTACCGTATGTATCACCTAATACATACGGTTACGTCGGCTAACGCATATATTCGCATGGGCAAACACCACCTTTCTCACCGGAAAAGCAGCCTTTTACCTATAAATAAGAGACAAAAAGGCTCTTTTCATCTATTTCTTCTCGCTGGTTAGACTTTTTCAAAGAAGAGGTATGTCAAACAAACAGCCTTGTTTCGCACAAACTGTCATGATTATCGCCGCTTCGCTTACCATCCATCCGCAAGGGCTACAATAGAATAATCGACATAGAAAAGCCCCGCAGGATAACTGAAGCGCATCCCAAAGTCACTGAGAAGACCTTGTTGGTTCCGGTATAAAAAGGCTTTCCAAGTGATTAGTTATTCACTTCAACAGCCGTTAGTTAGCGGCTAGGTATAGCCGCCAGTTATTCACTCGACAAGCCGTTAGTTATTCACTTCAACAACCAATGAAAGTGTCCGTTTCTTGGTTATCAGGGCCTGTACAGGCACATGTTTCCCGTATTTTCAAATAAGCTATGGCTTACATTTGATGCGGAAAGCCTCATTAACCCACCTTTAGCTTTAAGGCTGTATCCTTTATGCGTTCACTAATAGCTAATAAGGCATTGGACAGCTGTTGCCGTTCCTCTGGCGTAAACTGTGCGGGTTTGCCGTTGACAATAGCTCCATTGATACGTTGGTAAAGCCAGCTACGGCTTTTACCAAAATAATCTTGGGCTATTTGAGAGAGAGATAGATAATTATCTACGCCATTCAATAAGAGTTTGATTTCAGCCTCTTCTTTCAGTTCCTTTGCTTTGGCTAATGTCTGTCTGGCTGAGATAAGAAATGCGTTACGAAATTTCTTACGTTCTTCCGGAGATATCTCGGATAAAGTATGTCGCATTTTTTCATCAAAGCCTTTTTTTTCTTCTTCTGTCTTTAATAAACGATACTCCGCTATCAAGCTATTTAATTTTTCTTCCGCATTCATATTTATATCTCCTATTTTTATAAAGTGATCAGATAGAGGAAACCCGAAGTCGAGCTTCCTCCTCTGTTCAACCTTGAAGCTTCTTGATTTGTTCGCTCAAATCAATGTACTCATCAAGCATCTCGTCAATCGCTTCAAGTAGTTCCGTTTCATTCGCCATGTCTTCGGCCAAGATCATGTCGTAGAAACGGGAATGGAATTCTAATTGGCCTATTAGTTCTTCCATCCGAGCCTTTAGCCCTTCAAGCGTCATCATGATAACGTCACAAAGATAATATGCAAATGAATATTCAACAATATACATTTGCATATTACAGTGTTAATAATAACAAACCCACTCCACCCTCA
Source organism: Parabacteroides sp. AF21-43 (assembly GCF_003635435.1). Classification (NCBI taxonomy): domain Bacteria; kingdom Pseudomonadati; phylum Bacteroidota; class Bacteroidia; order Bacteroidales; family Tannerellaceae; genus Parabacteroides; species Parabacteroides sp. AF21-43. The sequence goes on from NZ_QTMG01000063.1 coordinate 1,636, forward strand.
CAGGCAAAAGGGCTTCATTCCCTCCGGAGCAGAAAGCCCGGGGGAATTTTGCTTGTAGTGTTTACTTCCCACAAGATCTAAACATTACAGAGAAAATTACCATTTGTATTCCTAACGTACATATTATGAAATAATCATCCACGGTTCGTAATGCGATAGCCGCAGTATATGCACATATTACCATCCCTTAGCCGCTAGATGGAGAGCCTAACGAAAAGCAACCGTCACAATATACGGTATATATCAAGCAAAAAGCCAACAAAACACCCATTCACATGACAGACAGATCTTCCAAGACCACTCCTATAACGACCGCATCATACCCCTCTGAAAACACGTACGTGTTTTTTTAAAGCCTAAATGAATGCCCCATATAATAAAAATCGTATCTTTATCGCCAAAGATGGAAAAGAGCCATCTATATCCTATTAATCACTAAAACCTATAAACACTATGGGAAAATTTATCAACCCCTTCACCGATTTCGGCTTCAAGCACATATTCGGCAGGGAAATGGACAAG
>NZ_QTMG01000063.1:2167-2430 GCF_003635435.1 Parabacteroides sp. AF21-43
TTTATCAACCCCTTCACCGATTTCGGCTTCAAGCACATATTCGGCAGGGAAATGGACAAGGACATTTTAATCGAGTTCCTGAACGACCTCCTCGAAGGGGAGCATACTATCATGGACCTGAGGATCATGAACAATGAGCGATTGCCCGAGACAGAGCAAGGAAGGAAGGTCATCTTCGATATCCATTGCGAGACCGACAAGGGCGAACGGATCATAATCGAGATGCAGAACAGGGAACAGCCCCACTTCAAGGACAGGGCCTT
>NZ_QTMG01000064.1:0-1969 GCF_003635435.1 Parabacteroides sp. AF21-43
CTCGGACACGGGATCAGTTGATAAGTAAAAATTGCGCATAGCGATAAATGAAAGATATGAGAAAAGAGAGAGAGACGTGCGAGGTTCCTTCCGGCCTCCGGTTGATGAACCTGTTGCGTGAGCATTTGACAGAGATCATGGATCGTGAGCGTGCGAACCAAAACTCAATACACCTGTATTGTACGGGGGCTTACTGGGTGGCTTTTGAGTGTTCGGCCTATCAGTTGTATCGTGCATTTCCGGATAGCGAGACCATGCCGTTGCGCCTGTTCGCCTACCCGTTCCCGATCGTGATGGTGTCCGTTACGGATCGCTCGCTCCGCTCGTACGCCCGCAAACATATCTTGAGAAGAGACGAGTCGGATTACAAGCTATTGACCGTCCCCGGATTTTCCTTGGCAGACTACCGTGAATGGCACGCCGGCGAGGTGGAGGGACTACCTTTATTAAGTGAGAGAGTATGAGTGCTGAAAAAAAGAAAACTACACCATTCGGAAAAAGTGAGGGAGCGGAACCGGAGCGATTCATCCCGGATGGGATGGGTATGTTCCAACGTAATGTAAAACGTATAGGGGATTGTGCGCTGGCGTTTTTGGCCTTGATCGTATTCTCCCCGCTGTTTTTACTTTGTTATATCGCCGTAAAACGGGAGGATGGAGGCCCGGCGATCTTTAGGCAAGAGCGTATCGGTCGTTTCGGTCGCCCGTTCAACATCTATAAGTTCCGCAGTATGCGTCTGGACGCTGAGAAATTCGGTCCGGCCCTTTACAAGGGTGGGGCAGATCCCCGGATGACCCGTGTCGGAAAATTCCTTCGGGTACATCACTTGGACGAGTTGCCCCAGTTATGGAATGTTTTTGTGGGCGACATGTCCTTTATCGGTCCCCGTCCGGAGCGCCAGTTCTATATCGACCAGATCATGGAGCGTGATCCCCGTTACCGTTACCTCTACCAGATCCGTCCGGGGGTGACCTCTTACGCCACGCTCTACAATGGGTATACGGACACGGTCGATAAGATGCTCCGCCGCTTGCGTTACGACCTGTTCTATCTGGAGCATCGCTCTTGGCTGTTCGATTTCAAGATATTGGTGAAGACCTTCTTGAATATAGCGTTCGGTAAGAAATTCTGATATTTCTGTAATATCTTGTGGTAAAACTTTGTTTGTAAGATAATATAGCTATCTTTGCCTAATAACATAAAAAACGAAACCTCTATGGATAACAAAAAAAAAGAAATGAGACCAGTGTCTGTCTTTCAAAAGATATTGGAAGACAAACGAATTATTCGAGAATGTATTCAAAAGGGAGGTGATATAAAAGAAATAGCACGACAACGTGGAATCAAGTTTGCCACTCCCTTATGATATAGTAGAGGAAAGTGATTGGAATTATTCATTTAAGACTAAGCATGGCATTGTTTATCATGCTTATTTTATAGATTTTTCAATATACCATCCGACATTTGATAATGTCTATACTTTTAATATAGAGCCGGAGTCGGATAGACCTCATTCGATAGATAATCGTATAGCGATGACCATAGTCTCGTTATTACGGATATTCTTCTCAAGGAACGACCATGCGATGATAATGGTTTGTGATAATTTAGATGGCAAAGAAAAAAAGCGCAGATTGTTGTTCTCTAAATGGTATTCTGTTTATAATGATGGAAGCATCATAAAATACGATGCTTCCACCCAAATAGATGATTACCTGCTTTACGTTTCTATTTATTTAAATAAAAATAATTCGAAACGTAATGTTTTAGTTCAAGCCTTCTATGAATTAGTAAAGAATAATTTATATCCAATAGATGAATGACGACTATTTTTTGTGGAGGCATAGTATGGCTTTCATAAGGTTTCATACTCCTTCCTTGCGTCAAAGCAAGGGCAAGACTTCTTTATATAGGGGCTAAGCTGGTAATGCCCTAGAATACGTGCCTCCGGGTAGTCCCTTCGTAATTG
>NZ_QTMG01000065.1:0-1417 GCF_003635435.1 Parabacteroides sp. AF21-43
GGCTCACCCGATAAATCAGGGGGAAAATTCTTTAATTCTATAGAAAATTTGCACCTTTGTACCATGAACAATCAAGGACTATTAGCATTGGCACAGTTGATTCTGCCATCAGAGATACTTTCAAATTTTGAAGTAGTACGTGTAGAAGAAGAGGCATCCCTTATCCGCATCTATCTTGATGAATCGGTTAAGGCTGAATATAAAGAGAACCCAGAGATTGAATCCAAAGGATTCTGTGAAGCCGTAACTATACGTGACTTTCCAATCCGCGATAAAGGTGTTGACCTAATTGTCAGAAGACGCAAATGGTATGACAAGCAGAATAACCGATACTTCTCCGACTCTTACGACCTGAAGGCTGAAGAAACCCGCTACTCCAAGGAGTTTGCGGCTTTTTTAAAAGGAGTGTATGGAGACGATTCCTACGACCTCCCGTTCGCTTGACCGCTATTATCACATAAACGGGGATACGTTTGAAAAGCAATACAAGGAAGTGCTCAGCGGCTATCGTGAATGGTCAGAACTCTCACATGCAGAAGACTGGCTTGTCTTTCCAGAGAACATTGGTGAAAGCATCTGCATTGACGAAACGGCTCCAAGCAACGGTGAGCTGTACACTATAGTAAGCAACAGATCTTCACGTGGAGGTAAAGGTACCATCATTGCTATTGTAAAGGGTGTGGCGGCAGATGCTGTCACGGAAGCACTTATGCGCATTGACGAGGACAAGAGACTGTTGGTTAAGGAGATAACAATGGATATGTCGAATTCCATGCGACTTATAGCCAGACGCTGTTTCCCGAATGCAATGCGTACCATAGACCGCTTTCATATACAGAAACTTGCATGTGATGCCTTGCAGGAGATGCGCATCGCGCATAGATGGGATGCCATTCAAGCAGACACGGATGCCAGGGAAGAAGCCAAATGCCTGGGCGAAGCATACACTCCAATTGTGCTTGCAAATGGTGATACCCACAAGCAGTTGTTGGCTCGCAGCAGATATCTGCTTTTTAAATCTGCCGACAAATGGACGGAAAGTCAGAGACAAAGAGCTGAGGTGCTCTTTGAAACGTATCCTGATCTTAAAGAAGCCTATTCGCTTACACATTCCCTAAGAATGATATTTTCCAAGAATACCGTCAAAGATGCAGCAAGACTCTCGCTTGCACGATGGTACAACAAAGTGGACGACTCTGGCTTTAAGAGTTTCAATGTTATTGCCGCCACACTTTACGAGCACTATGATGAAGTCTTGAACTTCTTTGTAAACAGGGCAACTAATGCATTTGCAGAGTCTTTTAATGCTAAAATTAAGGCGTTTAGAGCTGCTTTAAGAGGAGTAACGGATATAAAATTCTTTCTTTTCAGACTTACAAAGCTGTATGCTTAATCCCCCAGGTTTATCGGGTGAGCC
>NZ_QTMG01000066.1:0-1097 GCF_003635435.1 Parabacteroides sp. AF21-43
TTGAGTCCGAACCTCTTTACGTCAAGTCTGTGGATAATGGCCTTGTAGAAATTACGGATAAGTGCCGTAAGAAGAAGGAACACAGTGTTCTCTGCCATGAAGGATTTGGGCAATCTGTCCCACCCGAAACCATTGTTCATATCATCGAAGATACGTTCCTTTCCTCCACGAAGGTTATAGAACTCGACAATTTCTCTTGTGGAAGATTCATAGTCGTTAGTCAGGATACAACGGTATGTGTATTCTCCTTCCCAAAGATCCAGCACACCGTCCATCCGTTTCTGTCTTTGAATCACAAGTCGGTATGCTTTACCCTTCCACTTCTCAACAAGAATAGAGTTCAATTCGAACTCAATGCCATTGATTTCCTCAGTCTTCCAGCCTCTAAGAGCAAAGATGTCATTGTAGAGCGAACTGCAGCGGTTTGCGCGGATATAGAAGGATTTGCTGTGTTTCTCTATTTCCTCCACGATTTCCTCGGAACATGATCCACAATCAGCTCTGAAACGATTGATTGTAAGTCCGTTCTGCTCAAATCTCTCAAAGAATCTCTTCAGCGTGTCCTTCTGATGAAAACGAACGTTGGTGTTACCATCGCTATTCTCAATGCCAACAATCAAGTCGTCAATAACCGCCACGCCAGGGCGATAACCAAGGAACTTCTTGTATGTAGGCTTTGCATCATACTTCTCAGTCTCTATGAACTGATGGTCGAAATCAACATCATACATCTCGCCCTCTTTCAGTTGGCCGGATGCAAACATACAATTGAGCAGTAAGGTATTGAGTGTGTCAGCCGTGTTGAAATCGTAGTTCTTACCCGTATCTGATGTGTATGAGATGTTTCCTTGCGTCAGTTCCTTTATCGCTCTGAGGATAGTATCAGAACTACAAGTACGAAGTGTCGGATGGAGCGAGAGATGGTTCATCAAATGAGTAGTGACATCCTCAATGCATGAGCCACCACAGAAGTAGATACTCATGAGGGAACGGACGATTTCACTGTACTGATAACCGAACGAGCTACACCTTAGACCGAGTGTCGAGTCGATTACAGATGACAATGTGGAGTCAAATTGCTCCATGATTGAAAATAT
>NZ_QTMG01000066.1:1107-1336 GCF_003635435.1 Parabacteroides sp. AF21-43
ACAGATGACAATGTGGAGTCAAATTGCTCCATGATTGAAAATATTCCTCCAAAAGGAGTGAGCTTCTCGGATTTTATTTGTATTTTTGCCATGCCTGATGAGGTTTTGTTTGATTATTTTTTTGCAACACTAAGTTAAGTGAATCCTCTGACATGGCAAAATCCTGAGCAACTTTTTGTTGCTCAGGTACTTAAAAAAAATATTTTATAATAGTGTTGCGGAATTAAGG
>NZ_QTMG01000067.1:0-1077 GCF_003635435.1 Parabacteroides sp. AF21-43
ATGGTGATGGTGACGATTCTGTGCGTATCGATCTTCTTCATAACGTTGAACTTGCTGTTGGCCAAGCGTATGAATATTACATACCTCTTGTTCTTGAACCTCTTCCTGTGGTCTCTTCTCCATCTGTCAATCAACAGGCTTATCTCCGGAGAGAGAGGGAGGAAGCGTCCGGTAAGAAATTCTGACAGCTCTTTGCCTGTTTTCTTGTAAGGATGACAAATAAAGCTTATATTTGGCTCATTAAAGCATCGCTTATGAAGACAAAGACCGAATATATACGATTGCTGCGTCAGTATATGACGGAGAATGCCTCCAAATACGGTATTTCCCGTATGGGGATATTTGGCTCTGTTGCCCGTGGAGAGAACACGGAGCAGAGTGATATCGATGTTTACGTGGAGGGAAATCTCCATGGTTTCTTTGCGTTGTCTGGAATAAAGGCTGATTTAGAAGAGCTCTTGGGATGTCCAGTTGACATTGTCCGTCTGCGGGAAAGAATGGATACCTTTTTTAAGGATCGCATATTAAGTGAAGGAATCTATGTTTGAACGACTAATAGCTTATCATATACTCGAATTGCTGAAAAAATCGTTGGAGGAAATCATCCAGCGAAGCGAGAGGATACGGTTTGCGGATGACTTCCTCTCCTCGAATGAGGGAGTGATCTTGCTGGACAGCATTTGCATGAAATTATCGGCTGTCGGCGAGAGCGTAAAGAATTTGGATAAGATAACTAAGCGAGAGTTTCTCTCTAATTACCCTGAGATACCTTGGAAGAATGTGATGGGAGTCAGGGATGTTATCGTACATCATTACTTCGAGGTGGATGCGGAAGAAATTTTTCGTATCTGTAAAGAGGATGTTCCACCTCTTTTGGATACGATTAATAGGATGCTTCTCGATCTTCATCAGTAAATTATAGTTCCCTATACTCCTCCCTTGCGTCAAAGCAGGGGCAAGCCTTACGGATATAGGGGCTAAGTTGGTAATGTCCTAGGATGCGTGCCTCCGGGTAGTCCCTTCGTAATTGCCGTAGCAGATCCATCAAGGTACAGCGCTGGGCGTAGGTCCGGGTAT
>NZ_QTMG01000068.1:0-625 GCF_003635435.1 Parabacteroides sp. AF21-43
TCGAGAGATGGTAATTTTCAGTAATGCCACATTTAAAAATATAAAGTACTGTTTATCAAGATGATATAAAAGATTCTTGGTAGGGCTCTGAATTGCCGTGGGGTCTGTTTTCGGGCCACGGGATAACCACTGGAAAAGATAATCATAGAGATGGATATATTGACAGGCAAGTGCTCGGATAGGTTCATGGCGCATGTTCTGAAGCGACGTGATCAAGAGGCTGTCCGCTGGTACGTGCTCACGCTCCCTACCGCCGGTGGCGGGCGTGACAAGATCAGCCCCTCGAAGGGACTGGACGCTGAGCTTTCCCGCCGTGAGCGTCGTGGGGAGACGCTGTTCGAGTATTTCTCCCCTTCATATGTCGAGGCGAGGAAGGTGGGCGGTAAGATGGTCAACACGAAACGGCCCCTGCTGTACAACTACGTGTTCGTCCACGCCTCGGAGGACGAGATCTTTAGCCTGAAGCGTACGCTTCCCCTGTATAATTTCCTCCCCCGGGTTTCCTCCGGCGGGCGGTCTTATTTCCCGTACCTCTCGGATCGTGAGATGGATACCTTGCGTTGGGTCGCGGCTTCTTACTCCAACGAGCTTCCGGTGTACGTGCCAGATAGCGGCCGCTTGTTGA
>NZ_QTMG01000068.1:635-1073 GCF_003635435.1 Parabacteroides sp. AF21-43
TACTCCAACGAGCTTCCGGTGTACGTGCCAGATAGCGGCCGCTTGTTGAAAGGCGACCGTGTGCGTATCACCTCCGGCCCTTTTACCGACATGGAGGCGGAGGTGGTGGTGCAGCCGGGCGGTGGGCATAAGGACGTGATGGTGCGTATCCTCGACTGTCTGTGGGTCCCCTTGTTCGAGGTGAGAGCGGGGGAGTACGAGTTGATCGAGCTGAACACGGGGGGCAAGCACGTGTATACCCATTTGGACAACGACCGTCTGTCGGAGGGCTTGCACGATGCCTTGGGCCGTTACCATGCCTCCGGCGTGGTAGTGGATGAGGATGCCCGTCTGGCCCGTGAGGTCCTGCGTGGCTACGCCTCTCTCCGTGGTGAGACCGACGTGATCCGTTGCAAGCTTTACTCTTTGCTCCTTCCTGCCTATCTGCTTTTGGGCGAG
>NZ_QTMG01000069.1:0-1004 GCF_003635435.1 Parabacteroides sp. AF21-43
GAGGAGGCGGACCGTCTGGTGGCCCCCGTGGAGTTGCGCATGCGCTATACCGTGGACGGGAGGCTGGGCGTGAGGGCCGAGTATAAGATCGATAAGGAGGGTGACTGGGAGACGATGGAGCAGGGCTTCGACAGGCTCCCCGCCATATTGCCCACCCCCGTGGGGGTTTTCAGTTTCACGTGCATGGATTCCATACCGGAGTTGGAGGGCGGGGAGATCGAGCTGGTCGCCCACGTCCATACCCCCACGTCCACTGCCGAGGCTTACGGCAAGGAGTTGAGCGTGACGCCCTCGTCCAAGACGACGACGATCGCCAAGGTATCCTTGAGGAACACGGTGAGGCGACGAGGCGTGGACTTCATCAATCGCCTTGTGTCGTTCTACAACCAGGACGCCAACGACGAGAAGAACGAGGTGGCGCAGAAGACGGCTGAGTTCATCGAGGAGCGCATCGGCATCATCAACGGCGAGCTGGGCACTACGGAGAGCGAGCTCGCTGCCTTCAAGCAACGCTCCGGCCTGACGAATTTGACGAGCGACGCCCAGATGGCGTTGCAGGAAAGCTCGAGGTATGAGCAACAACGTACGGAGAACGCCACGCAGATCAACTTGGTGCAGTATCTCCGCAATTATATCGACGATCCTGCGAACATGGACGAGGTGATCCCTGCCAACGTGGGCCTGCGGGATCAAAACCTCACCTCTGTCATCGACCAGTACAACACGATGATCATCGAGCGCAAGCGCCTGTTGCGCACCTCTTCGGACAGCAACCCGGCGATCATCAACATGAACGCCGGCATCGAGGCTATGCGCCGCAACGTGAAGACGACGGTGAACAGTGTCTTGAGGGGTCTCCAGATCGCCAAGGCGGACATCGACCGTCAGGCGAGCAAGTTCGAGAGCCGCATCAGCGACGCCCCGAGGCAGGAGAAGGAGTTCATGACGATCTCCCGGCAGCAGGAGATCAAGGCCACGTTGTACGTCATGCTGTTGCAGAAGCG
>NZ_QTMG01000007.1:0-110334 GCF_003635435.1 Parabacteroides sp. AF21-43
CTTAATCCCCCAGGTTTATCGGGTGAGCCCTCACTTTAATTGAAGATAAAGATACGATTATATTTTAGAAATAAAAAGCCCCGCTATTCTTTCGAACAGCGAGGCCTTTTGGAAGCGAGCGGAAGACGGGACTCGAACCCGCGACCCTAACCTTGGCAAGGTTATGCTCTACCAACTGAGCTACTTCCGCATTTAAATTAGATCGTACTCGAAGCGGGACTTGAACCCGCACAGCCGCAATGGCCAAAGGATTTTAAGTCCTTCGTGTCTACCGATTCCACCATTCGAGCATCCACCTCTTCTCTAAGAGTTGAGCGGAAGACGGGACTCGAACCCGCGACCCTAACCTTGGCAAGGTTATGCTCTACCAACTGAGCTACTTCCGCATTGTTTGTTTCTCTTTTGCGAGTGCAAAGGTAGTACAAATATTTATACTACCAAACATTTTCGGTGAAAAATTTAATTATGGATGTAAATTTTATTACCGTTTGTATCGACGACATATTGTTTGAGGGCTTGTTTCTCCTCAGCGCAAGGTCCTTCCACCGGATTGCCGTTTCCATATGATATGTCAAATTTACTACCACACTTCGGGCAGATCGCATACATACCTGATTCATCAATTTCTACAATGGTATTACTCGAAGCCTCATGAGGACAGGCAGTGTCAAAAGCGAAAAATGCATCGGGTAAACCATGATAAACCAAAACTCCACCAAAACCGGTCTGCTCATTGGCTTGATCTACGTTTTTGGGTGTATAGATTTTATAGGCCAATATTGCCTTTAATGCTTTATCTTGATAAGTCAGATCTAGTTCCAGATAGACCGCACGATAGGGAATGCGAGTCTCTATCGTATCTGCGCAAGATAATAGCGTAAACAAGATCAAAAGTGGAAATATCCGTCTTATCTTATCCATGGACCAATTTCTTTTCAGCCTCGTTCATCCGTTCGAAAGAGAAAGAACCTATCACGCTACGCATCATGGTGGCGATTGGTTCGTTACATAGATTACCGATACTGCCTTCGTGTGTATGGTTAACGCTCTTCGAAGGAACGAATTTACCGGCCTCGATATCCAAACCTACTTGCTTATAAGCGTCACGGAAAGGCATTCCGGCCAAGACACGGCGGTTCACTTCTTCCACGCTAAACAATAGAGAATATTTATCATCGTCCAATATATGCTCGTTCACTTTCACCTCACGCATCATATGAGTTACCATGCGTAAGCAATCCTTCAGCTCGTCGAAAGCCGGTAGGAAGACTTCCTTGATGATCTGGAGATCCCGGAAGTAACCGGAAGGAAGATTATTGCTGATCAAGATGATTTGCTGAGGCAAGCCTTGAAGCTTATTGCATTTGGCACGTGTCAACTCAAATACATCCGGATTCTTCTTATGCGGCATGATACTGGAGCCGGTCGTGAACTGATCCGGCAGTTTGATGAAGCCAAAGTTCTGGCTATTGAACATACAAGCGTCGAACGCTAACTTGGAGAGCGTAGCGGCGATACCCGCCATAGCGAAAGCCACGGTGCGTTCCATCTTGCCACGTCCCATCTGGGCGTATACCACATTGTAGTCCAGCGAGTCGAAACCTAATAAATCCGTAGTCATCTGGCGGTTTAGCGGGAAGGATGAACCATATCCGGCGGCGGAACCCAGCGGGTTACGGTTGCAAATACGGTATGCGGCTTGCATAAGTTGCAAATCATCTACCAAGCTCTCCGCGTAAGCGCCGAACCAAAGTCCGAACGAAGAGGGCATAGCTACCTGTAGATGCGTATATCCGGGAAGCAGTACATCCTTGTACCGGTTACTCTGGGAGATCAAAACGTCGAACAAGCCGGAAACCAACTCAACCAATTCTTGTATTTGCGAACGGGTGAAAAGTTTCAGATCCAATAGAACCTGATCATTGCGGGAACGCCCGCTATGGATCTTCTTGCCCATATCGCCCAAACGGCGTGTAAGCATGAGTTCCACCTGCGAGTGCACATCCTCGATGCCTTCCTCGATGATGAATTCTCCACGATCCGCTACGGCGTATATATTCCGTAATTCTGCTAATAAGACGTTTAGTTCCTCTTTGGTCAATAAACCGATACTTTCCAGCATCGTGATATGCGCCATAGAGCCTAATACGTCATATTTAGCGAGGTAAAGATCCATCTCACGGTCCTTACCTACCGTGAAGATATCTACTTCATGATCTACCTGTACATTTTTTTCCCAAAGTTTCTGAGCCATAATGAAAAAGGAATTAATAAGGCAAGGAGGCGATAACGGTCGAGATTTTATCCACAGCCTCTTGCAAAGGTTTCGATACCATTGGTTTCAAGAACGGATTCAGATCGGCACGAACCGTGATTTTTAACCGTGTGTCGTCCTCGGCCACCTGTTTCAATTGTATCCACAAGAAAAGGGGAACAGGAGAGTTGGTCGTCGTGAACTTGATTAATTTATTCGGCTCTCTTTCTACGATCTGGAAGGTAATCTTACCAACGGGATCGACAGCGAAACTACAGGTATCGCTGTCGAACTCAAAATTTTTTATTTTATCTTGCGGGATGCGATCCTTGATACGTTCCAAGTTGGAAAGATCGGACAACATCGTGAAGATACGTTCATCATTGTGTGGGATCTGTTTGACCTCACTCACAAATTCTTCAGTCATTGAGTGTCTTTTTGTTTATTACTTATTTCGGGTCCCAGTTAGCCGGATCTTTACGCCATTCCTGAAGAACCGCGATCTCAGACTCATCGATGTAATGCGTACGGACAGCTTCTTCCAAGACAGCGTCGTAGTTACTCAATGTAGTCAATGTTACTTTAGCGTCTTTGAAAGCGGCTTCCGCTACAGGGAATCCATAGGTAAAGATAGCTACCATACCCGCAACATCGCAACCAAAGTTACGTACAGCTTGTACGGCTTTCAAGCTACTACCTCCGGTAGATACCAAATCCTCGATGATCACTACTTTAGAACCCGGTTTCAATTCTCCCTCGATAAGGTTTTCCAATCCATGATCCTTTGGCGTAGAGCGGATGTATACGAATGGCAATCCTAATAAATCGGCTACTAAAGCACCTTGAGCGATCGCGCCTGTAGCAACACCGGCAATGGCATCTACGTTCTCGAATTTTTCACTAATCACACGAGCCAACTCCAATTTAATGAAGCTACGAACGACCGGATAAGAAAGAGTCTTTCGGTTGTCATTGTAGATCGGAGATTTCCAGCCGGATGCCCAAGTAAACGGATTGGCCGGTTGCAACTTTACGGCTTTAATCTTTAATAATTTTTCTGCTACTAAACTTTCCAGTGTTTTCATACAATCCTATATTTATATCAGTCTGCAAAAATAGATAAACTGAATGACATTACCTTGAATATCGTACGTTAATTTTTTATTAATATTTATGCGACAGATAGGGCTAAAATGCTGATGCGTATGCCCGGAATCCCTGATAAAGCCTTTGCGCAAGCGGAAATCGTGGCTCCGGTTGTGATCACGTCGTCTATGAGCAGGATATGTTTGTTTTTTAAGCTTTCCGGATGAATGACATTAAAAATAGAACATACATTTAACCAGCGGTCGTAAATGGCCTTACGAGTTTGGGTGCTTGTGTGGGTGGTGCGGGCCAGACTTTGCGTATCGATGGGGATATCCCATATGGAACGGATGCCGGAGGCGATCCATTCGGACTGGTTGTAACCTCTTTGCCGTTTTTTGCGGGGATGCAGGGGAACGGGGATAAGGAGGTCTACGGTACATATCGGGCTGTGATCCGCTTGGAGCTCTCTCGCTATCTGTCGTCCGAGTAGATAGCCCAGCTCTTTATTATCATGGTATTTGAGCGAGTGTATCAGGCTTTGTACTTTTCCGCCTTTCTCGTATCGTAGATAAGCGGTGGCGTATTCGATCCGGTTCTGTCCGATAAAAAGTTGCTCGACGGGGTTGTTCACCAGTTGATGATATCCCGTGTGCGGCAGGTCGCATAGGCATTTCAGGCAAATTTGTTCTTCTCCCTCGACGAGTGGTCGTTTACATATTTTACATAAGTTTGGGAAAAACAGGTTGAGCAGATTATTCCATGTCGTCGGCATAATCCTCGCAGTCTGTTCCTTTGAATAATTGGCTTAGGCAATCCAACGTGATCCGGCTTTCGAAACCTCGTCCGGCGGCGAAACGGAGTAACTTGTTGAATAGGTCCCGCTCGTCTTTTCCTTTGGTCGATTTCTTTTTGCTTTTTAGTAAATCGAGTAAGATGGAGCGGTATTCTCCCTCGTCGATGGCGGCGAGCGATTCTTCCCGGATCGGGGAGGGGATGTTTTTCTTATAAAGCTCGTAGCCTATTTTTACCCGTCCCCATTTATTGAACCGTAGCTTATCGTTCACGAAGAAACGGGTGTAACGGGATTCGTCGATAAACCGCTCTTTCAGCAAGCGGGCGATGATACGCTCGGAGGCGTCGGGAGGAAGTCCGGCGGCATCGATCTTTTTCTGTACGTCTTGTATGCAGCGTTCGGCGGTGGAGCAATAGGCGGCTGCCCGGTGCAACATCTCGGGTTCGGTTATCTCTTTCATATTTTTGCTTTTACGATACGGTCTTTTCCGTATAAATCTTGTATTAATTCGACTTCGGTGTAATTCTCTTGACGTAGCATCGCTACGGTCTCTTTTCCGCAAAGGGCGTTGATCTCGAAGTAAAGATGCCCGCCTTCCACCAAATGCCTTTGTCCGAAGCGGGCGATGGCCCGGTAAAAGAGAAGCGGATCGTCATCGGGAACGAACAAGGCCATGTGAGGCTCGTTCTCCAAAACGTTCGCTTCCATGGTCGCTTTCTCCTTATTCATTATATAAGGAGGGTTGCTGACGATGCAATTGAAGTTGCCTATAGGAGAAACAGCGGTTTCTTCCGTATGGGATTTTGGTTTCATGTACGTGAAACTTTTGTTTTCCTTACGTGAAACTTTAGTTTTCCTTACGTGAAACTTTAGTTTTCCTTGCATGAAACTGGGATAACCTTCGGAAAGGATATCCAATTCGAGAAAAGATACGGAAACTTGATTCAGTCGGGCGTTCTCCTCGGCCATGGCGAGCGCTTCGGGTGATATATCCACCGCCGCTACCTCTGCCTTCGGAAGATGTTTCGCCAAGGAAATAGCGATACAGCCGCTTCCCGTACCAATATCTAATATACGAGGGGCTTGGCCTTGGTAGTCCGTGATGATCCGCTCGACCAACTCGGCGGTTTCCGGGCGGGGAATCAATACGTCCGGCGTCACCTTAAACTCCATCCCGTAAAAATCCGCTATGCCTAATAAGTATTGTATGGGCTTGTATAAACGCAGTCCTTCTACAATCTCCTTGATTTTAAATTTCTCCGTATCAGATAATTCTTTACCTTTGCCTAACAGGAGTTGATGGGTAGAAAGACCGCAAACACGTTCCATGATGAGCCGGACGAGCGCTTGGGCTTCGCCGGGAGGATAAATATCTTTGAGGGAATTTCGGATGTAGGCGATGGTCTCAGTCATATCTTACTCTTGTTTTATCGCGAAAGTAGTGTAAAAACCGTTTATATGCAAAGATTATGGTAGAGGTTGAAGAGAAATACATGGCTCGTTGCATCGAGTTGGCCAAAGGAGGGAGGGGAAATGTCAGTCCGAATCCGATGGTTGGTGCGGTGGTTGTGCATAAGGGCCGTATTATCGGTGAGGGATTTCACAGGAAATGTGGGGAGGCGCATGCCGAGGTGAATGCTATCGCTTCCGTGAAAGACGAGTCTTTGTTGAAAGACAGTACGATTTATGTGAGTCTGGAGCCTTGCTCTCATTATGGGAAGACGCCTCCTTGCGCCGAGTTGATTATCCGGAAAGGGATTCCACGGGTGGTGGTCGGTTGCTTGGATCCTTTTCCCGAGGTGTCGGGGCGAGGCGTGCGGATGTTGCGTGAGGCTGGTGTCGAGGTCGTCACAGGCGTGATGGAGGAAGAAGCCCGTGCGTTGAACAAGGCGTTTATGACGCTACAAACGAAAGGCCGTCCTTATATTATCTTGAAATGGGCGCAGAGCGAGGATGGGTTTATCGATCGTTTGCGTACGGACGTGTCGGAGCCGGTCACGGTTTTGTCTTCTCCGGAGACTTCACGCTTGGTGCATAAACTTCGCTCGGAGGTGGCGGCTATCATGGTCGGTACACGGACCGCTTTATTGGATAATCCTTCATTGAACGTGCGCCATTGGTCCGGTAATTCTCCGGTTAGGGTCGTATTGGATCGCCGGCTCGTTATTCCCGATTCTTATCGGTTGCTGAATGGTTTCTCACGTACATTAATATTTACGGAGAAGGAAGTGGAAAACCGAGAGAACATGGAGTATATCCGGATAGATTTCGAGGGCCCGGTGATCCGGCAAGTGCTAGATCATCTTGCTGCCCGGAAGTTGGATTCCTTATTGGTGGAAGGTGGGGCCCAGTTGATTAATTCTTTCGTGGAAGCGGATGTGTGGGACGAGGCGAGGGTGGAAACAGCTCCGGTTCGCCTGTATCAAGGGGTGCATGTGCCGATGCTTGGAAAGGAGGCTGTTAGCGGCATCTCTAGACGTTCTGTTATGAGCATTAAAAATCATAACTATGAAATTTTAAATCATAACGATGAGTTCGAAAAATCATAACTATGAATTTTAAGGCTCATATAATCAACTAAAATATTATAAATATTAGCAGGTATTAGGGTGAAAGCAAAAAATGTTTCTACTTTTGTGCCTTTATATGCGACAAACTTATGTTTTTGATGAAAAATAAATTAGTACTATTTATAACAGGTTGTTTTGCGTTAGTGCTGTCTTCTTGTTTGAAGTCAGATGAAATCGTTGGTGTAGAAGCTATTAAGAATTGCCAGATACATACTTTTTCATTAAGTCATGATTCTGTGTCGGGGTTGGATACTGTGAAGTTTACGATAGACCAGCTAACGGGACGGATTTTTAATATAGACTCTTTACCTTTTGGTACGAAGATCGAGAAAGTGGTTTGTAAGATTGGGTTCGCTAATTCTTCAGTGATAGGTGGCGTGGAGGCTAGTCCCGAGGCTTATCCCGATTCCACTTATTATTTAAGTAGTTTGTCGGATTCCATCGATTTCTCCGCTCCGGTAAAGTTCGTGGTTCATGCGTATGACCAAGTCACGACAAAAGTCTATATGGCGCAGGTGAATATCCATCAAGTGGTTCCGGACTCTATGGTTTGGAGTATGTACGCGAATCCTATGATTGGCATTACCGTGAAGGATCAGAAGGTGGTAACCTACGATTATAATGGATCGGAGAATTACTTTATGTATGTGAAACCCGCCGAGTCCGGTAAACCTTACCAATTATATTACGCTTCGGTAAGTGCGCCTAAGGGCTGGCAGTCATTATCCTTGGCCGGTCTGCCTTCCGATGGGCTTTTGATCTCCCAGATTACTGAGTATAACAATGCTTTATATGTGCCGGCTACAAATGGCACATTATATAGATCCGAGGATGGCTTGACTTGGAGCGCTGTAGAGAACGCCCCTTCCGTGAAATACGTTTTGGGTAGCGTGAAGCAGGGCACGAAACAGCCTTCCGCCTTAGCTACGATCGTGGATCAGGAAGGAAAGCTAGCGTTCTATGCGATGAACGAATCCATGGAGTGGATCGCCGGAGATGCGGTGGCTAGCGGATTCCCTGTTACCGGATTTAGCAATCTCCAATATGCCGCAATGTATCATGAGTACTTGATGACCGCCGGCGGACGTACTGCGGACAACCAAGTGGTTAATACGACTTGGGCGACCATGGATGGTATCTCTTGGGCGTTGATGGCTTCCGGTGACGCAAACTTCACGAAGCGTGAGGGAGCGATGATCACGAATTATGACGATAAGTTTTTCTTGATCGGAGGTATCGACGCTTCGAACAAGGCATTGAAAGATATGTATCAATCGATAGATTATGGTATTTCTTGGTCGTTGATCGACTCGATGGTGGTGTTACCGACCGACTATGCGGCGAGAGGCTTTTCCTCAATTATTGTGGATAAAGAGAATTTCGTGAACATTTTCGGAGGAAAGACCAGCACTGGTTCCAATGACTTGAACCAACTTTGGAGAGGCCGTATCAATCGTTTGATCCCGAAGGAATAGAAAAGTTCGATAGGAGATGTATAATTTTATGAGGCTTTTAGCGTTAGAAAAAGAAGTGTGGTATATATAACAGCAAGGCTTATGACTTCAACTTTTTTTCAGCGGCTTCTCATAATCATCCTATTAGCGGGTACGGTCCCTACGCTTTGGGCGCAGGAATATAAGTACGAGATCGGTGGTATGGCTGGTGGCGCCTTTTATATGGGCGACGCCAACAAGAATACGATATTTAAAGGAATGAATCCGGCGGTGGGAGCCGTGTTCCGGTATAACATCAACTTTCGTTGGGCCTTGAAAGCCAACTTGATGTGGGGACAGGTTTCCGGTAAGACCGAAGGTATGGAGAACGTTTTTCCGAATAATGCCCAAACCTCTTTCAACCGTAGTATCATGGAGTTGGGGGGACAGGCAGAGTTCAATTTTTTCCCGTATAGCGATAAGTTCGACTATGCGGGGGCGAAGCGTTTCTCTCCTTATGTCTTGGTGGGCATAGGGCTGACGGTGGCTCCGGGTGGCGGGAAGACTTTCGCCAGCCCGAATATTCCTTTAGGCGTGGGCATGAAATATAAGATCAAGAACCGCCTTAATTTAGGGTGCGAGTTCTCGTTTCGTAAGTTATTTGGCGATGGCCTAGAGGGAAAGGACATGTTGGACGATCCGTATGGTGTTAAGGGTAGCGCTCTTAAGAATAAAGATTGGTACTCTTTCTTGTTGTTGTCTGTTACATGGGATTTCGGCCCGAGGTGTCGTACTTGTAACAATGCGAAAAATATAAGTGAATATTAGTAAGATAAAAAATGTCGTTGATTGAGAAAATAGACAAGAATCGCTTGCCACGGCACGTGGCAATTATTATGGACGGGAACGGACGTTGGGCCAAGGCGAAGGGGAAAGACCGTAGCTTCGGGCATCAGGAAGGCGTTGTTTCGGTCCGTAAGATTATGGATGCGGTCACTCAACTCGGATTGAAATATCTGACGTTGTACACTTTCTCTACCGAGAACTGGAATCGTCCGGAAGAAGAGGTCCAAGCGCTGATGAGCTTGCTGGTCTCTGCCATTCACCGGGAGACTCCGGACATGATGAAGAAAAACGTTCGCCTTACCGCCATAGGCGATCTTTCCCGTTTGCGTGAGGATGCTTATAATACATTGCAAGAATGTATCGATACGACTTCGGCGAATACGGGAACCACACTTGTTTTGGCGCTTAGTTATTCTTCCCGGTGGGAGATCACCAGAGCGGCTAGGCAACTCGCCCAAGAGGTCTTGGAACAGAAAATAAACCCCAATGATATAACCGAGGCTATGGTCTCGGACCACTTGACGACCAAAAATATCCCCGATCCCGATCTTTTGATACGGACCGGAGGAGAGAAACGCATCAGTAACTTCTTGCTATGGCAGTTGTCATATGCTGAATTCTTCTTTACGGATGTGTTTTGGCCGGATTTCAGAGAAGAAGAGTTGTATGAGGCTATATTGTATTACCAGCAACGTGAGCGTCGTTTCGGTAAGACAAGTGAGCAATTAATCTTATAAACAATAGCTGTTATATGTACAAAAGAATAGTGCTGTTTTTTATTTGCTTGGGTTTCGCTTGCGGTGCGTTTGCCCAAGAAATAGACACTACCCAAGTTGAGGCGCCGGCAGAAGTGCCGGTCATTTCGTACTCGTTAGCTCCGAAGAAATACAAGATTGCGGATATAAAGATTACGGGTATCAAGAATTATGATGATTTTGTGTTGATCGGCTTCTCGGGCTTGTCGGTAGGCGATGAGATTACCGTACCGGGAGAGGAGATCACTACAGCAGTGAAGCGTTTTTGGAAACATGGCTTGTTTTCGGATGTGAAGATTTTGGCAACGAAGATCGAGGGCGACCAGATTTGGCTGGAGATCCAGCTGAAGCAGCGTCCGCGTATCTCGCAAGTCAATTACCACGGGATCAAGAAAGGCGAGCGTGAGGACTTGGAGGCGAAGCTGGGTTTGAAGAAAGGTTTTCAGGTGACACCGAACGTCATGGACCGTGCCAAGATCGTGATCCAGAAGTTCTTCGATGGCAAAGGCTTTAAGAACGTGGATGTCGAGATCGAGCAAAAGGACGATCCCGCGAATGAAGGCGAGGTGATCGTGGATATCAATATCGATAAGAATGAAAAGACCAAGATCCATCGTATCTATTTTGAGGGTAACGAAAAACTGACTGCCCGGGAGTTGAAGAAGGCGATGAAGAAGACGAACGAGAAGTTCAGCTTGCCGAACGACTGGAAAACCAGTATCATGGAGATGTTCAGCACGAAGAAGTTCACGACTGAGGAATATGAGAACGATAAGAAAAATATAATCGCTAAATATAACGAGCATGGTTATCGCGACGCCGTATTATTGTCCGATAGCGTGGCGAACTTTAACGAGAAGAAGGTAGATATCTTCTTGAAAGTGGATGAAGGTGAGAAATACTATTTGAAAGATATTCGCTTCGTGGGTAATACGCAATATTCTACGGACTATTTGATGGCCGTGTTGGGTATGAAACCGGGCGAGGTGTATAATCAAAAGAAATTGAACGAACGTTTGAGTACGGATGATGATGCCGTTTCGAATGTCTATTTTAATAACGGTTATTTGTTCTTCAACGCCGATCCGGTAGAGGTGGATGTAGCGAATGACTCTATCTCGTTAGAGATCCGTATCCAAGAGGGTCCGCAGGCGACGATCAACCGTATTATCATTAATGGTAATGACCGTTTGTATGAGGATATCGTTCGCCGTGAGTTGCGTACCAAGCCGGGTATGTTGTTCAGCCGTGATGACTTGATGCGTTCCGTTCGTGAGTTGGCCCAGATGGGACACTTTGACCCAGAAAACATGAATCCGGTGCCGCTGCCTGATCCTGAGAATGGAACCGTGGATATTGAGTATAACTTGGTTTCCAAGGCGAATGACCAGATCGAGTTCTCCGCAGGTTGGGGACAGACGGGTGTGATCGGTAAGTTAAGTTTGAAGTTTACGAACTTCTCTATGAAGAACTTCTTGAACCCGAAAACCTATAAGGGCATCATCCCGCAAGGTGAGGGACAGACATTGACTTTGAGCGGCCAGACGAATGGGCGTTACTATCAGGCTTACAGCATCTCCTTCATGGATCCTTGGTTCGGCGGTAAACGACCGAATACATTGTCTGTCAGCGCTTATTTCTCAAAGCAAACCGATATCAGTAGCAATTACTTGACCAATTCCGGTTATGGTTATGGCTATCCGGGCTATGGCTATGGTTATCCCGGTTATTATGGGGGCGGTTATGGCTATGGTAGCAACTATTACGGCAACTATGGTTACAATAATAGTTATGAGTATGCTTACGACCCGGATAAGTCTATCATGATGTTCGGTTTAGCGGCCGGTTATGGTAAACGCTTGAATTGGCCGGATGACTACTTCCAGTTCATGGCGACGTTGAACTATCAGCTGTATATGATGCATGATTGGGACTATTTCTTGGTTAATAACGGAAATTGCCATAATATCAACTTGGAGTTGATGTTGCAACGTAACTCTATCGATAATCCGTTGTATACTCGTAAGGGTTCACAATTCATGTTGTCTGTAGCTGCTACGCCTCCTTACTCTTTATTCGATGGTAAGGATTATGCGTCGATGTCAAGCTCAGACCCGGATAAGTATAAATTCATCGAGTATCATAAATGGAAGTTCAAAGCGAAGATCTTCTCTCCGTTGGCTCCGTTGACCGTGAAACGTACGCCGGTATTGATGACCCGTGTTGAGTATGGTTTCTTAGGTACTTATAATAAAAATAAGAAGTCTCCGTTCGAGACCTTCTATATGGGTGGTGACGGTATGAGTGGTTACTCCAGTACCTATGCTCAGGAAACGATCGGTTTGAGAGGTTATGAGAATGGTAGTATCGCCGGTAATGGTGGTTACAACTCTTATGGATACGCTTATTCTCGTTTGGCTATGGAGTTGAGATATCCGTTCTTGCTGGAGCCTTCCTCTACGATCTACGGATTGGTATTTGTGGAGGCTGGTAACGCTTGGACTGATTTGAAGAATTTTAATCCGTTTAACTTGAAACGCTCCGCCGGTGTCGGTGTCCGTATATTCTTGCCGATGATCGGTTTGATGGGACTCGACTGGGCTTATGGTTTCGACGAGCCGAATTATGGATCTAATGGTAAACGTAGCGGTAGTAACCTGCACTTTATCATCGGACAGGAATTCTAAAATATAGATCGGGTATAGCTTCGTATGTAGAGACGGGGCGTGTTCCGTATGTGGAGACGGGGCACGCCCCGTCTCTACATTTAAATAAATACTTTTAACGAATATTGGTAGGCTGTAAGTAAACCCTCTGTTATATTTGCAGTCATAAAGTAGAACTATAAATAAAGAGAGTATGAAAAAGATTATCACATTGAGCTGTCTGATGTTGCTTTGTTCTTTTGCCGGCATGGCACAGAAGTTCGCTTTAATCGACATGGAATATATATTGAAGAATATTCCGGCTTACGAAATGACCAATGAGCAGTTGAGCCAAGTTTCCAAGAAATGGCAAAATGAGGTGGAAGCGATTCAGCAAGAAGCTCAGAATATGTATAAGAATTATCAGAGCGATCTGGTATTCCTCTCCGCCGAGATGAAAACGAAACGTGAGGAAGAGATCGTGAAGAAAGAGCAAGAGGCGCAAGATCTGAAACGTAAATATTTCGGTCCTGAGGGTGAGTTATATAAGAAACGCGAGAGTTTGATGAAACCGATTCAAGACGAGGTGTATAATGCGGTGAAAGAAATCTCGGAAGACAAGGGATATCAAATTGTTTGGGATCGAGCTTCAGCTATGAGCATTATTTTCGCTTCTCCGAAGATCGATATCAGTAATGAAGTGCTGATTAAGTTAGGATATTCAAAATAAATGCTTACATTTGTGCGCTTTATGCATGAAAAGTGTGAAAGCTTGATTAATAACAAAGTAATTATATAGTAAAAATGAAGAAACTTATTGTTTTATTGTTGATGATTCTCCCGTTGGGAGCTATCGCTCAGGAAGTTAAAATTGCGTTTGTAAAAACTCAAGAGGTGTTTATGGCTATGCCGGAGGTATCTGGTATGGAAAAACAAATGGCAGACTTGAATGAGAAATATAGAGTTGAATTGAAGCAAATGCAAGATGAATACCAAAAGAAATATTCAGACTTCGTAGCGCAGCAAGATTCATTAACAGAAAATATCAAGTTGAGAAGAATGCAAGAGATTCAAGATATCCAAGAACGTATGGATAACTTCGTTCAGGTAGCTCAGCAAGACGTACAAAAGAAACAACAAGAATTATTGCAACCGATCCAACAGAAGTTGCACGAGGCTATCCAGAAGGTAGGCGAGGAGAAGGGATATACGTATATCATCGATCCGGCAGCTTTGCTTTATACGGGTACTAACGCAGTAGACGCAACTCCGTTTGTTCGTACGAAACTCGGTTTGTAATTAGCGAGAAAATTTATTCTATAGAATAAAAGAGGGGGTGTTTTCCGAAAGGATTGCACCCTTTGTACTTTATAAAAGAAGGTTTCTGATATGTTTCCACAAACTCCCGGTCCGATCGGTCTTTTTGATTCAGGTTATGGCGGACTTACGATTTTCGATAAGATCCATCAGTTGATGCCCGGTTATGATTACGTTTATCTGGGCGATAACGCACGTTCTCCTTATGGAACCCGTTCGTTCGAGGTTGTTTATCAATTTACCCGTCAGGCGGTATCGCGCTTGTTTGAGTCGGGTTGCCAATTGGTGATCTTGGCTTGTAATACGGCATCGGCGAAAGCGCTTCGTACGATCCAACAAAAAGACTTGCCTACATGGGATCCCAATCGTCGTGTATTGGGAGTCATCCGTCCTACAGTTGAGTTAGTGGATACAATCAGCCGTACCAAACATATCGGTATCGTAGGTACGAGCGGTACGATTACGTCCAATTCTTATACGATCGAGATCGGCAGGATGTACCCACATATCCAAGTGACAGGCGAGGCTTGCCCCATGTGGGTTCCTTTGGTGGAGAATAATGAGTTTAATTCTCCGGGAGCGGATTATTTCGTGAAAAAGCATATCGACCATCTATTATCCGTAGATCCGCAAATCGATACGCTTATCTTGGGATGTACTCACTATCCCCTTTTGATGGATAAGATCCGTGCTTTTCTTCCTTCCGGCATCACTCTATTCTCGCAAGGCGAGCATGTAGCGGAGAGTTTGCGAGATTATTTAGGGCGTCACCCGGAAATGGATCGTAAACTCACGAAGGGAGGAAGTTGCCGTTTTCTTACCACGGAGTCGGCAGAGAAGTTTTCTGAGGCGGCCTCTATCTTCATGAATACTCCGGTCTCGGTTTCCCAGATCGAGCTATAACGCCCCTAGGCCCTATGAGGGAGATGTATATGAACGCTATTTATACTTCCCTCCTTCCTTATGAATACTTGAAAGATATCGGATGAATTCATTTGAATATCTAGTATAATTCTACAGATCACGCCGTGGTCTGTAGAGTTCACGTCGTGGTTTGTATAGTTCACGTTGTGGTCTGTACAGACCATGACGTGAATTAGAAAATAAAACAAGGAGCGAGAACGTATAGGTATAGAAAGAAATAGGTATAATACCTTATCCTATCTTAAATTCTTGCCGGATGTCTGCCTTCTACGGAAAAGTTAGATGCTTTCTTATTGGATGCTCTTTCCGAAAGGAGCCAAGGCTAAAGCTGCCATCTTAAAATGTTGCATGCCGAAAGGGATGCCGATGATCGTGATACATAGCAAAAGGCCGAATCCCAGATGCGTAAGGCAAATCCAAAAGCCTCCGACGAATATCCAGATCACATTCATGATAAGTGACAGGCATCCTCCGGAATTCCCCTCGTCTACGACACGGCTGCCAAAAGGCCATAAAGCCAGTATCGCTAATTTTAAGGTCTGGAGGCCAAAAGGTATACCAATGATCGTTATCATTAGTATTAGGCTGGATATCAGATATTCTACACTTGTTATAATCCCTCCGAAGAGTAACCATATTATATTCCCCAAGAATTTCATACGCTAGTTATTTAAATGGTTGATACTATCTTTCTCATATATAACAGATGCTTTACTAACTGTGGCTACATGAAAGCTATCTATTTCCGCCAAGATTTGCCGCTTAACGAAAGCGAAACTATCCCTGTAGGCCGGTTTCACCGGTTCAGAAGGGGGAGCTTCCATTTTTAGCGGATCGATAGGTTGCCCGTTTTTGTGGACACGGAAGTCTAGGTGCGGCCCGGTAGAGAGTCCGGTGGAGCCTACATAAGCGATTTCTTGGCCTTGTTGCACATGGCTGCCTACTTGGATTCCTTTGGCGAAGCGGCTTAAGTGCATATAAGTCGTGGTGTATACGGAGTTATGTTTCACTTTCAGGAAATTGCCCCCGCCGTTTTGATATCCCTTGGCGATAACCGTACCAGCTCCGATGCTGCGTACCGGTGTACCGGTCGGTGCCGCGTAATCAACCCCATGATGCGCCCGGTATCGTTTGAGGATCGGGTGGAAACGGGCGTTCGTAAAACGGGATGTGATCCGGAAAAAGTCCAGCGGTGCTTTCAGGAACGCCTTGCGAAGGCTGTTCCCTTCCTCATCAAAGTATTCGAAGATACTGTCTTGGGTGAAAGGAATCGCCACGAAATCCTTGCCTTGATGCGTAAAGATAGCCCCCTCGATAGAGGCGATGCTCAAGGCGGTGGTATCGTCGATGTAAGCCTCATTGTATAGAACCTTGAAAGAGTCTCCATCCTTGATGTCAAAGAAATCGATTTGCCAAGCGTACACGTCCGATATCTTGATCGCCAGATACGGATCACCTCCGTTGGCCTTGATCACGTTCCATAGGGAAGAGTTTAATACTCCTTCCGTATATTTTTTCTTGAGGGTGATCGGCTTATTAAATTCATAGGCGTTGATCGTATCTCCGGTCAAGTCGATTACGGCATAATCGGTCAGCGACTTGGCGAAGGCGATATATCGGATCGTCTCTAAGGAATCTACCGTGGAAAATGTGTAATAATGCATGCCGGCTCGCAGTTTCGTCGGATCGAGGACATGGGTGGATGCCCTGCTGATACTGTCTGCTTTCAAGGCCGAGAAGCCCAGCCCAGAGAAGATGGAGGCGGGATTATCCCCGTTTTTCATCAAATACTCTTTTACGTCCAAGGAATCGATACAGATGCCGTATTGATACAGATGTTGTGAGCTATCCACCCACTGCGTATCCATGTCCGCATCTTCCGTGGGCTGTTGGGGCTGTTTGCAGGAGAAACAACTCATCAACATGGCTAATACGATACATATAGGTAGTTTCTTGTCCATTTGTCTTCGTTTGTTCATCAAAAATTATTCAACCGGATACAAACTTACGGAAAATAATAGAAATAGCGAAACCTATTTAGCGTAAAGCTTTGTACCTTCGCGGACTCGTAAAAAGGTGTTTAGGTAGAAAGCAGATCAATGGACATGTATAGACTATTCCGTGCCCCGAGAGGGCTGAGAGGCAAATTATTTAAATTAACAGGGCCTATCTTTCTGGAAACCTTGCTGATGTTGACTTTAGGCGTGGTGGATACGCTTATGTTGAGCCATCATTCCGATAATGCGGTGGCAGCGGTAGGTGTGGTTAATCAATTGCTGAACATGGTATTCCTGCTGTTCAATATTACCACGACCGGAACTTCCGTCATGTGCGCCCTTTATTTCGGGGCGAAAGATAATAAGGGTTTTATTCAGGTGTTAGGAACCTCCTTGTTGTTTAACGCCGGCGTAGGTTGCTTGATCAGCTTGATGCTTTTCTTGTTCGGTAGGGAGATGTTGGTCCTGATGGATATCCGTCCGGATCTGATGCCGGACGCTGAGACTTATATGCACATTGTCGGAGGGTTCGGCTTCTTCCAAGCGGTTAGTTTTACGATATCGGCGGTGCTCCGTGCGGCGAACAAGCCGAATTACGCGATGCAGGTGACCTTGCTGATCAATGTATTGAATGTGTTTGGGAATTATGCGTTGATATTTGGCCATTTCGGTTTCCCTGCCCTCGGTGTACAAGGAGCGGCTATCTCTACCTCTGTTTGCCGGGGAGTGGCGATGACACTTTTGTTTATCATGCTGTTCAAGCGGTTGGTGCCTCGTATCCCTTTGGCTTATTTCCGTCCGTTCCCGTTTCAGAAGTTGAAAGATGTGTTGAAGATCGGCTTACCTTCGGCAGCGGAACAAATCTCGTATGATGCCTCGCAGGTGACGATTGTCTACTTTATCAATATGCTGGGTAATGAGTACTTGACAGCTCGTGTTTATGTGATGAATATCGTGATAATCGGCTATATCTTTTCTTTGTCGATCGCGCAAGCTACTTCTATTTGTACCGGCAATTTGGTGGGCGCGAGGAAGAAGCAAGCCGCTTATTTATTGAGTTGGTATGCTTGGAGGAGGTCGTTGCTGATTACGCTGGTCGCTAGTACCGGGGTTTATCTGTTGGGACGTCCTTTATTGGGGATATTTACTGAGAATCAAGCAATCATAACGATCGCGATGGGAGCCTTGCTGGTAGATGTACTCTTGGAGCAAGGGCGGGCCACGGTACTGCTGTTCTTATTCTGCTTGCGTTCGGTAGGCGACGTCGTGGTCCCGGTAATTATCGAGTTATTCTGTATGTGGTTCTTTGCCGTGTTCTGCGGGTATATGTTCGGTATCGTGTTCGGATTAGGCTTAGCGGGGATGTGGTTCGCTTTTGCTTTGGACGAGTGTTCCCGGGGAGCGGTACTCTGTTTGCGGTGGCGAACGCAGAAGTGGAAAAAGAGGATGTTAATCAAGAATCCTGTTAATATAAGCTAAAACAGGGTGTTCTTGGGAACATTTCGCCTTCTATTTGCGTCTTACTAATTACAATAGATATTTTATAAAAGATTATGATGAAGATGAAAAAGGTATTGTTTTATGCGTTTTTGCTTCCCGCTTTCGTTGGGATGATGTTTTCTTGTTCAGATGTCAAGACAGATGTGAAGAAGTTGGAAGGTAAATGGAATGTGGTAGAAGTGAAAGGTGAGAAAGTCTTGGAAGAAGGCCTGCCGCAGATGGACTTCAATATGGCTGAGAAGAAATTACATGGAAATACAGGCTGTAATTTATTCAATACGACGATCACGTTAGATCCGGAAGATGTATCTTCTATTACGATCGCTCCGGGCGCTACAACTATGATGGCTTGTCCGAATATGGATTTGGAGACGAGCGTGCTTCAATCGATGGATCAGGTTCGTTCCGTGAAGGGCGGAAAAGATGAGAATGAGATGTTGCTGGTAGACCAAGATGGTAATGTATTATTAGTATTGGAGAGAAATTAATGCGAAAAGGTCTTTTTTATATTTGCCTGCTTTTGGTAGGCGTCGGTTTGTTCGCCGGCTGTAAATCCAAGAAAGCGGTGGTAGCTTCTTTCTCGGATCTGGATGGTGAATGGGGTGTCGTGGAGATGAACGGTAAGACGTTGAATCCCGAGGAGACTCATCAGGTTTTGGTGTTCGACGTGGCTCGTCAAGGGCTTTCGGGAAATGCCGGTTGCAATCGGTTGATGGGGAAGATCGAATATAATGATGCTTATAGAAATATCATTAAGTTCCCACAGGTAGCGACTACCCGAATGGCTTGCCCGGATATGAGCGGCGAACGTGAGTTGCTGGAAGCGCTTAATAAGGTGGTGCGCTTTGAGGCACAGGGTGAGGCGGCTCCTGTTACGGAAATCGCTTTGTTCGGGACCAATAATGATAAGTTGTTGGTGATCAAAAAGCAAAAATAAAATCACCCAGTTGTAGAGACGGGGCACGCCCCGTCTCTACAACTGGGTATTAATATTTGAAACTATAACGGAATCCTGCCTTAAACCAAATACCCGGTTGGGGGATATTTCCCAGATCATAATAAGTGGAATTGAGCAGATTATTTAACTCCGCATATAGATTTAACCGCTGATATTCCCAATTTACTTTCATATCTACTAAGCAATAAGGAGCGTAAGGTTCCTCATAAGCCGGCTTAAGATTCTCGTATTTAGTATAACTACCTGCCCGGTCTTGCCAACGGACATACCAAGTGGCCGAAAAACCTTTCCAGATAGAATGGCTTAATTGAGCCGTGAACTTGTGCTTCAGATAATCTAACGCATAATTCGATATATACCCCTCACTATCCTTGTCTTGATGGATAAACGCATATCCCAGTTCTATTTTCCGGATAAAGAACCGTTCGTTGCCCAGTTCCCTCGGTAATAAACTCAGGTTAGTCTCGAAACCAAGGTTATCGACTTTTGTCAGATTTTGGCTTTCCCAGATATCTTCCGGTTTCTCTTTCACCCAATCGATCATGTTCTTGCCTTTTCGGTAAAAGCCGGCTATATGAGCCCGGAGGAAGTAAGTGTTGTATTTCAGTCCGACCTCGAATGCCTCGCTTTCCTCCGGTTTTAGGTCTGGATTTCCTTTATTCGTCTTACCCTCATAATAAAGATCGGTGAAAGTCGGCATGCGCAATGCCCGGTTCCAGCTCCCATACAGACGGACATTGTCCCCGATACGGTAACTGGCATCTATTCCCGGATAGAAATGAATCCCTTCGTTTAAGGCCGAATTATAGTTTGCCAAGACCCCGACTGACAACGTGAAGCGGCGTAATAATACGTTATGCTCAAGAAAGTAGCTGATGTTACTTCGGTTATCGCTTTTTAGATATTGCCCCTCTTTCTCGAAAGGAACATCCTGCGGTTCCTTCATCGGCTTGCCTAATACATTACTCTTTACTCCCTCGTTTCGGAATTCCACGCCCATACTGGTTCTTCCTAGTTTCCACTGTGTCGTGGCGTTGAGGTTGGCTCCGAATACTTCCGTCTCATGGTAATTATGCCCGGTATACCAATCGGCGGGATCGCTACGGAACAACTCGTACCGGTCGAAATGTCGGGTCCAGTATACCTTGGGGGTGAACTTGATTTTGCCATGTGTTTCTCCTCCGGCGGAGAGGAAGAAGCGGCGAGTCTTGTCGTATTGGTTGGGATAGGAAGCGGAGTAGAAGCTATTCGCTCCATAACCTTTGTCGTTGTATCCGGCTTGGAATTGGAAATCGGCCTCCTCGCTTTTAAGTTCCGATTGCCAAAAAAGATTTAATTGTTTGAAGTCCGTATTGTCTATATACCCTCCGGACGAGGCATACCCTGCGGAAAGGCGCTGTCCGAAATGAGTGGTCGCATGATTGATGGCAGCCTCCAGTTTCCAGAGCTTATGCATTCCGGCGTAATTGTCGGTCGAGATCCTGTTCTCTTTTCCTGTTTTCGTGATGATATTGATCGCTCCGGCGAAAGCGCTGGCCCCGAATATACGGGAAGAAGGGCCGGATACCACCTCGATGCGCTCTATGTCCGAGAGATTCACCGGGAGGTCAAAACTATAATGGCCGGTTTGTGGGTTGGAGAGGTTGACCCCGTTTAAGAGAACCGCTATTTGGTCGAACGTCCCTCCCCGGATGGAGATATCGGCTTGGGTGCCTCCTTCTCCTCGTTGCCGGACGTCTATTCCCGCGGCATATTCTAAAAGATCTTGGATACTGGTGACAGGCGCCGCCGCGATCTCACGGGCGGGAATGACTGTCACGATCTTGGTCGCTTGGTTCCGTGCGATAGGCGCACGGGAGGCGGTAACTTCTACCTCTTCCAGCTCTACGGAAGCTTCCTCGCCGGTCCGGTTAGGCTCGATTACCTTTTGGGCTTGCGCCGTGTCGGGCAGGGCGAATAGTAACGTGCTTGCTGTTACGACTCCAATGTTAATGACTTTGTGCATACTCCGGAACGCGGCGTAACGTTTCCGGTCGAATCGGCGGAAACGTACGGCGACTTGGGTATGCGATTCCCAATAATTCATTCGTTCTTATTTTTTATTTTGAGTAGGATAGTCCGGATAAAGTAAATACTTTTTACGCATGGCCTTGTATTGATCCAGCTCGGGTTTCCAACTTTCCCGGATCTCTTTCTCGGATAAGCCCCTTACGATCTGGTAGCGGAGCTGCTTCGTGCCTGCCAATAAATCGAACCAGTTCGGACGGGAGAAGAAAAAGGCTTGATCCTTTCCCGCTTTATTGTAGAAGTCGAGGAAGAATCGCAAGGTTAATCCTCCTTCGAACGGATATTCCCGCAGATCGATGCCGTAACATACTTTATCCTTTTGCAAGGGATTGGTATCGAATCCGGGCAAGGAGGTCGGGGTAAAAGTGAAATCCCCGTATTTAGGGTCCGGGAAACCTAGTACTTGAAACGGATAATAGGTTCCTCTTCCCACGCTAACGTTCGTAGCCTCAAAAAAGCAAAGCGACGGATACAGGCGGATAGACTGGTCATTCGGGAGGTTCGGAGAGGGCTTGACCGGCAACCAATAGGGATCTCCGTGTTTCCAATTCTCCATCTTTACGATCTTTAACCGGCAGGTATCGGGCGCACTTTTCAGCCAGCCTTCCTTATTGATCATCCATGCCAATTCCCCTACGGTCAAACCGTGCAAGATCGGGAGCGGATCGACACCGACGAAAGACTCGAATCCTTTCTGGCGGATCGGCCCGTCTACGAAGTCATTCGGGTTCGGGCGGTCCAACACGATAAACTCTTTGTTGTTTTCGGCGCAGGCTTCCATCACGTAATGCATCGTGCTGATATAGGTATAGAAACGGGCACCTACATCTTGTATATCGAAAACAATCACGTCGAGGTCGCCCAGTTGCTCGGCGGACGGTTTCTTGTTTTTCCCATAAATAGAGATGATGGGGATGCCTGTTTTCAAGTCTCGGCTATCTTTTATCTCCTCTCCGGCATCACCGGTTCCCCGGAATCCATGTTCCGGAGCGAACACCTTCTTAACGTCTATGCCTTCCGCTACTAGCGCATCTAATAAATGAATCTGCCGCTTTTCCAAGATGGAAGTCTGGTTGACCACTAATCCTACCCGCTTGCCCTTCAGTAAACGAGTGACGACATCCATCCGCTCGGCACCTAGCTTTAACGGGGCGTTTTGTGAATAGACCGTTGGCGTCAGGCTAAAAAGTATGACTAGAAATATAAAGATCTGTTTCATTACATATATAATAACTGTATACTAACCGCAAAAGTACGAAATGTTTTTCACAGAAAGTTTATACTTTTGAGGCGAATAACAGACAATACTAGAATATGAATGTAAAAACACTTTTTTATGCGGTAGCCTTCTTGAGTTTATCATGGGCGTCTTTCACCTATGCGCAAGATGTCCTACCGGAATATACGCAAGCACGCCGTTTCGCCCCGTCGAATGCGGAACAGTTACTTTTCTCTTATACCCTTACCCCCAATTATTTTAATAATAGTGACAAATTCTGGTACGAGTATAAGACGAGTGAGGGGACAAACTGGTATCTGGTGGACCCCGATTCGAGAAATAAACGATTATTATTCGATCGGGATGAGTTGGCGGCACAGATAAGCGAGATCGTGAGAGAGCCTTTTACCGGACAACAACTTCCTATCGAAGATTTACGCTTAAAGGAAGATGATCGCACGTTTACTTTCTCGATAAAGGGTACGAACGGGAACTATTTTTTCTCGTATGATTATCCGTCCTCCCGGTTGACTCGGATTACGAAAGACGAGATTCCTGCTAAAATCCGTTGGGCGAATATATCGCCGGATAAAAAGCGGGTCGTCTTCGCGAAAGATTTGAACCTGTATGTCATGAGTTATGAGGATTATGAGAAGGCCGTGAAGGACCCGGAGGATAAGACGATATCCGAGATCGCCTTGACTACGGATGGCGAAAAAGATTTTGGCTTTGGTATTCCCCGGACTTTCTTGAATACCGATACTTTATGTGACCATAAGCGGAAATATGTAATGGGGAACTGGTCTCCCGATGGTCGTTATTTCGTCGCGACCTTGTCGGATCAACGTGAGGTACAAGATTTATGGGTGATTAACTCGATCGCCAAACCTCGTCCTACACTTGAGACCTATAAATATCAGATGCCGGGAGAGGCGGGTTCTCCAATCGTTCATTTATATCTCTTTGATTTGGAAAATGCCGGAAAGCGGAAAGAAATCCGGGTGGATTGTTTTAAAGATCAAATAATTAATCTAGCCTCCAAACCGGATAAGGAGCGTACGGGACTCACTCGGAACTCGATCTGGTTGGGAGATAACCAGACCTTCTATTTGACCCGTGTCAGCCGGGATATGAAACGGGTGGATATCTGTTCGTATACGATCGGGGAGGATTCGGTAAAAGCGATCATTGAGGAACGTCTAAATACCTCTATGGAAACCCGCCCGCTAGCGATGACTGATAATGGTAAGGAATTGATCCATTGGAGCGAACGGGATGGTTGGGCGCATCTGTATCTATATGACGCGCAAGGAAATTTGAAAAACCGTATCACCAAAGGACCTTGGCATGTGGACGCCATCGTAGACGTGGACAGTAGGAATCGTGTCGTTTACTTCAAGGCGAATGCCCGGGAAAAGGGAGATACGACTCCTTATTACGAGCATTTGTACCGGGTGAATCTGGATGGTTCGGGCTTAAAGCTGATTACTCCGGGCGATTATTTCCACCTGGTCTCTATGGATAAATCCATGCGATATATCGTGGATAACTATTCCCGTGTCAATACGATCCCGGCTACGGCATTGTATGATAACCAAGGTAACCGGTTGATGACCTTGGAGGAGAGTGACTTCTCTCAATTACTCATGGCAGGTTATAAATTCCCTGAGCCTTTTTCGGTAAAGGCGGCCGACGGGGTGACCGATTTGTATGGTATCATGTATAAGCCTTTTGATTTTGATTCCACGAAAGTATATCCGGTCATTAACTATGTATACCCCGGACCGCAACAGGAGGGAACTTTCTTTCGCTACATCCCGATGAATCCTCGTACGGATCGTTTGGCGCAAGCCGGATTTGTCGTGGTTTGCATGGGACACAGGGGAGGGCATCCCAGTCGCTCCAAGTGGTATCATAATTATGGATATGGAAATTTGCGTGATTATCCGATGGCGGATCATAAAGTAGCTATCGAGCAGTTGTGCGCTCGTTATAAATTCATGGATATCAACCGGGTTGGCATACACGGACACTCCGGTGGCGGTTTCATGTCTACAGCGGCTATGCTGCTTTATCCGGATTTCTTTAAGGTGGCAGTATCTTGTGCCGGCAATCATGACAATAACATTTATAACCGGTGGTGGGGAGAGAAACATCATGGGGTAAAGGAGATCACGGATGATATGGGAAATATCTCGTTCGATATTCGCATCCCGACCAATCAGGAATTGGCGAGGAACTTGAAAGGCCATCTGTTATTGATCCATGGCGATATCGATAATAATGTGCATCCGGCGAATACCATTGTTGTCGTGGACGAGTTGATCAAGGCTGGCAAACGCTTTGATATGTTGATCGTACCGGGAAAACGTCATCATTTTGATGACTATAATGAGTATTATTACTGGCGGATGGTCGATTACTTCTCTGAGTATTTGAGAGGCGAACGGGAAACAGGTGCGGATATAAAAGATTTGAAACTGGGCAATTGGTTTCAGGGGTATCAGTGATGAAAAGTAGTATATGTGAGAGAGATTGTTTATTTTTGTCTCGCAAAAAAATAAATAGGATGAAACCTCTTGATATAATAAAGAAATATTATCCGGAAAGTTCGGATGCCTACCGGATTTTGGTGACTCATAGCCGCAGCGTGGCGGATAAGGCATTAGCATTGGCCCGTTTGCATCCGGAGATGAATCTGGATCTGACTTTTATTGAGGAAGCGGCGATGTTGCATGACATAGGGATCTTTTTGTGTAACGCACCGGATATCGATTGCCATGGGGAGGCCGATTATATCTGCCATGGCTGTCTGGGAGCCGATTTAATGCGGAAAGAGGGGTATCCTCGCCACGCCTTAGTTTGCGAGAGGCATACGGGAACGGGGCTTTCGCTTGCCATGATCGAGGAACGGAACCTGCCTGTTCCACATCGGGATATGCGTCCCGTGTCATTGGAAGAACAATTGATCTGTTTCGCTGATAAATTCTTTAGCAAGACTAAATTGACGAAAGAGAAACCGGCTGATAAGATAAAACAGAGCTTATCCAAGTATGGAAATGAGACAGTTGAGCAGTTTGAACACTGGTGTAAACTCTTTTTAGGGGAATAAAAGCATAAGGGCTCGTTTATTTATTATACATTTGCACGCTGTAACACACTGCAAAGAACGAAGTAATGTTTTTGATATATAGAGTCCTAATCATTCTATTCGTTTTCCTCTTGGGAGGCTTGGGCGTGCAAGCGCAGGAGATTGTCGCTCCTGCCGATAGCTTGGCGCAGACTGATTCTCTCTTGGTGGCTCCTACGGATAGTACAACGTTAGCGGGAGATTCGATTCCAGAAAAGCAGACCGGGTTAGATGCTCCGGTCAGTTATCAAGCGACCGATTCTATCGTGATGACGGCTGGCAACTGGGCATATCTTTACGGGGAAGGCGATGTCAAATACCAGAATATCGAGCTGCAGTCCGAATTGATTGAGATGAATATGGATAGTAGCATCGTGTTCGCTAAGTTTGGACTCGACTCTATCGGGCAGGAGTTTGGCTATCCGTTGTTTAAGGAGGGCGATCAGCAGTATGAGTCGAAGACGATGCGGTATAATTTTGGTACCAAGAAAGGATATATCACGGACGTGATTACCCAGCAGGGCGAAGGGTATGTTACCGCCGGGCGAACGAAAAAGATGGAAGGGGATATCTTGAACATGGTGGGTGGTAAGTATACGACCTGCGACGAGCATGAGCATCCTCACTTTTACATCCAGATGACGAAAGCGAAGGTGCGCCCGAAAAAGAATATCGTAACGGGTCCGGTCTATCTGGTCTTGGAGGACGTGCCGTTGTATCCGATCGGGTTACCTTTCTGTTTCTTCCCGTTCTCGAGTACATATTCATCCGGTATTATTATGCCGACTTTCGGAGACGAGTCTACCAGAGGTTTCTTCTTGCGTGACGGTGGATATTATTTCGCCTTGAGCGATTATATGGACTTGGCTTTGTTGGGAGAGATTTATACCAAGGGATCTTGGGGATTGTCGGCCAAGTCGGCTTACCGCAAACGTTATAAATTCTCGGGCAGTTTTAATGCTTCTTATTTGGTGACGAAATTGGGAGATAAGGGCTTGCCAGACTATAATTTATCCAAGGACTTCAAGGTTAACTGGACGCATACGCAAGACCCTAAGGCGAATCCTTATCTGTCTTTCTCGGCGAGCGTAAACTTCTCGACCTCTTCGTATGACCGTAATAATCAGAACAGTTTATACCCGAATGCGAATGGATATGCCGATGTGAACCAGAATACGAAGAGTTCATCCATCAACGTAACGAAACGTTTCCCGAATAACCCGTTCACGATCTCCGGTACGATGAGTATAAACCAGACGACCCGTGATTCTTCTATCGCCGTGACCTTGCCTAGCATGACGGTTACGATGAGTCGTATCTTCCCTTTCAAGCGGAAACATCCGGTCGGGAAGGAGCGTTGGTACGAGAAGATCTCCATGAGTTATTCCGGTACGTTTAGTAATAGTATAACGACAAAAGAAAACTTATTATTCAAATCGAATTTGATCAAAGATTGGCAGAATGCTATGCAGCACTCGATTCCGGTAAGCGCTACATTCTCCGTGCTCAAGTACTTGAATATTTCTCCCTCTTTCAATTATAAGGAACGTTGGTACACCAGCAAGATCGAACAGGAATATGATACGCAGAAACAGGCTTTGGTAGCCCGCGACACTACGTATGGTTTTTATCGTATTTACGATTTTAACGCTTCTATCTCTGCGTCTACTACCTTGTATGGTTTTTATAAACCGTTGCCATTCTTGGGTAATAAGGTTGAGATGATCCGTCACCGCTTCGAGCCGTCTATTACGGTAAGCGCCCAGCCGGACTTCGCTTCTTCTCGTTTTGGTTTTTATGAGACTTATGTATATCAAGACGCGAATGGTGAGGATCGTGAATATACGTATTCTCCGTTCGCTCATAATATGTATGGCGTTCCGGGAACGGGAAAACAAGGAAATATCAGTTTTGACGTAAATAACAATATCGAGATGAAGGTGCGTTCGGATAAGGACTCTACTGGATTCAAGAAAATTAGTCTGATCGATAAGCTGTCGTTAGGCATGAGTTATAATATGGCGGCGGATTCATTTAAGTGGAGTGACTTGAGTGTCGGTTTACGTTTGAAATTATCCAAGAGTTATACGTTGAACTTGAATGGTCAGTTCGATACCTATACGTACGATGAGAATGGGCATCGTGTCGATATTCCCCGTTGGAAAGCAGGCAAGGGTATTGGCCGTTTGAGAGGGACTAGCACCAGTTTTTCTTATACATTTAATAATGATACGTTCAAGAAGTTGTTTGGAGGAGGTGATAGCTCATCGGATAAATCCGGGAATCAATCGGCTTCCACGGATCCGAATGCAGATCCGGATGGATTGAACCCGGATGGAGAAGGAGAGGGCGAGAATAAGGAAAGTGGTGGCCGTCTGTTGGGCAAAAAGAAAGAGACCGGTGAGACAGATGCCGATGGCTATTTAATTTCCAAGATTCCTTGGAGCCTCTCGTTTAGTTATGGTTTGAGCTTGCGGTATGGTGATTTTAATCGTTCTAAACTGGAGTATGATTACGCCTTGACTCACTCTTTGAGCTTTAACGGAAATATCCAGCCGACAAAGAACTGGCGTTTTAACTTTAACGCTACTTATGATTTTGACGCTAAGAAGATTTCTTATATGACTTGTAACGTAACTCGTAACTTGCACTGTTGGCAAATGACGGCTAGTTTCGTTCCGGTCGGTCCTTATAAATCCTATACATTCAGTATCGCTGTAAGCTCTGCTTTATTGAAAGATTTGAAGTATGATAAGAGAAGTAATTATAGGGATGGACAGCAGTGGTATTAATAATTGAAAATTGAGAATTGAGAATTGAAAATTAAAGTTACACAATCCAATAATTCTCAATTCTCAATTTTTAATTCTCGCCCCATTTGATGGGGGTTTGCCCAGTTGCGATTAAATAATCATTGGCTTTGCTGAAATGCTTGTTTCCGAAGAATCCCCGGTAAGCGGAAAGTGGGGACGGATGAGCTGATTTAAGAACCAGATTACGGGATGAATCGATGAAAGCACCTTTCCTTTGTGCGTAGGAACCCCATAATATGTAAACGATATGGCTTCTTTCAGCCGCCAGACGATGAATAACAGCATCAGTAAAGGTCTCCCAACCTCTATTTTGATGGGAACCGGCTTGATGCGCTCGTACTGTGAGAGTGGCATTTAGCAATAATACGCCTTGATCTGCCCAACGAATCAAATTGCCGGTTGTTGGAACCGGATGCCCTAGATCATCTTGTATTTCTTTGAATATATTGATGAGGGAAGGGGGGAAAGGTACCCCATCCTGCACGGAGAAACAAAGTCCGTGCGCCTGTCCCGGCTCGTGATAAGGATCTTGGCCGAGGATAACGACCTTCACTTTATCGAACGGGCAGTGCTCAAAAGCGTTGAACATATAAGGACCGGGAGGATAAACAGTACCTTGGCGGTATTCTTGTTTAACGAAATCGGTCAATTGCTTGAAATAATCTTTTTCAAACTCGTCGGCTAACCGTTTTTTCCAGCTTTCTTCAATCTTTACGTCCATAATATAATAGTTGGCTGTTAACTAAATAAGCATCATTCCAGCCGCACGTGCTTCCTTGCGCATCTCCTCCGGCCAGATACTTGCCTGTATCTCTCCGATATGGGCCTTACGAAGATAGAACATACACAACCGGCTTTGTCCGATACCACCGCCGATACTTTGCGGAAGTTCACCGCTCAAGAGGCGTTTGTGGAAATATAGTTCCTTTTTCTCCCCGGCTTTGCAAATATCCAACTGGCGTAGCAAGGCTTCCTTATTGACGCGGATACCCATAGAGGATAGTTCCATAGAACGGTTTAGTACATCATCCCAAACCAATAAATCCCCGTTCAATCCGGTTTGTCCGTTCTCGGCGATCGTAGACCAATCATCGTAGTCCGGAGCACGTCCGTCATGCTTCTCTCCATTGCTTAGCGAGCATCCGATACCGATAATGAATACGGCCCCGTATTCCTTGGTAATAGCGTCTTCCCGCTCTTTCGGTGTAAAGGTAGGATATTTTTGTAACAAATCCTCGGAATGGATGAAATGAATCTGTTGGGGGAGCGTCGGGCGGATTTGAGGAAACATCTCGTAAACTAAATATTCGGTACGGACCATAGCGGCATATATGCGACGGACGATTTCCTTGAGGAAATCGATATTACGTTCGCTTTCGCTCATTACACGTTCCCAGTCCCATTGGTCCACGTATAAAGAGTGTAAATTGCCTAGCTCCTCGTCTGAGCGGATGGCGTTCATGTCGGTGTAAATACCGTAACCTTCTTCAATGTGATAATCGGCGAGTGTCAGTCGTTTCCATTTGGCGAGTGAGTGTACGATCTCTGCTTTAGAGTCGTTTAAATCCTTGATTGGAAAAGTAACGGCTCGCTCAGTCCCGTTGAGATCATCATTGATACCCATGCCCTTAAGTACGAATAAAGGTGCGGTTACGCGTCTTAGGCGCAGCTCGGATGAGAGGTTTTGCTGGAAAAAGTCCTTGATCTTCTTGATTCCCATTTCAGTCTGGGATAAATTAAGTAAGGCTTTATACCCTGCGGGTTTAATAAGATAGCTCATATACTTGTTGTACTTTGTGTTTGTGAAATATGTGCGGCAAAGATAATGATTAATGGCAAAATAACAAGAATGTGATCGCTTTTATTTGCAAAATGGCAGAATAAGCAGAATACTTATATGCAAAATATCAAAAATAAAATATTTCTCTCCTGTATTTGCTAAACTAAGATATTATATGTACTTTTGCACAGTCTTTGGCTCGGTAGCTTAGTTGAATAGAGCGTCAGATTCCGGTTCTGAAGGTCGAGGGTTTGAATCCCTCCCGGGTCACAAGAAATCCTTGGTAATCATTAGATTATTGAGGATTTTTTCTTTTTATGACTCTTTGATAAGGCTCCAATTCTGTGCAGATTCTACTAATATAGCTTAGTTGTTGACCTATTGTTGACCCCTAAATTGTAGAATTAAAATGTTGACAATCAAGGCAGAAGTCCAAAGGGACAAACAGAGAAATGACGGAAGTTACAATGTGAAGATTCGTTTTACTTATGAGAGAAAGGTTAGAAGGCTGTCTTCAAGTCTGTTCGTAACAGCTAAAGATCTTACTAAGTCCTTATCCTTTAAAGATGGTACTCCCATCAAAAGGGAGATTGATGATCTGGTTCGTTATTATCAGGACAAGTGTGCTCACTTTCAAATAGAATCGAAGTGTTACACTTTAGATGAAATTATTAATTGTTTAGACGAGGAACGTGAGAGGAATAGGAGTGTAGATTTTATTCAGTTTGCTAGAGAGTGGATTGCAAATACAGAAGTTAAAGGAGTAAAGAACTACAAAAGTGCTGTGAATGCCCTAATTCGTTATGTCAATAAAGAACATCTGAATGTGAATGATATTACTGTAACCTTCTTAAATGGATTCATTAAATTTTTAAATAAAGAGAGGGAGGCTAGAATCGAGGTATTACGTTGTTCTGGTAAACGAGTACCTTCTAACAGATCAGCTTCTCTTTATATAAGTAGTGTTAGGCATTTGTTTAATGAGGCTAAGAGGTTTTATAATGATTATGACAGGAATATCATCCTCATACCTAATTCTCCTTTTGAAAATTTTAAAGTACCAAAGCAAGAAGTTACACGTAAGAGAGCTATTACCCCTGTTTTATTAAAGAAGATATGGGAATTGCCCTATAGGTACACGGTTAAAGGTAATGAGGCGATTTGCCGTTATAATTTAGCGAAAGATTGTTTTATGCTTTCATTTTGTTTAATAGGAATGAATTCCGTGGACTTATTTAATGCTGCTACAAGGATTGAAGATACAATAGTTTACAATAGAACGAAGACAAAGGCACGTAGAGATGATGATGCTAAGATGATGGTTGATATTCCTATAATTATTAGATCTATAGTAAATAAATATAGTGATTGTACTGGCAAACGACTATTCAATTTTTATTTAAACTATGCGGATGAATCAACTTTTAATAAAGCCATCAATTGTGGGTTGAAGGAATTGGGGAAGGAATTAGGTGTTGAAGATTTGGAATTTTATGCGGCCCGTCACTCTTGGGCTACTATAGCCCTGAATAAGGTAGGCATAGATAAATATACTGTGCATGCAGCGTTGAATCATCTTGATGAAAGCATGAAGGTTACAGATATCTACATCGAGCGTGACTTCGTAAATGAAAATAAAGCTAATTTGAAAGTGATAGAATATGTTTTGGGTTGATGGATAAGGTAAATCCCCACTTGCAGCAATGTAGGTGGGGATAACTTGTCTATCTTTGTTGTCCTAACGTTTATATTAATGGAATTAACAGAAGATAAATTAGAATACATTGCTTTCGTTGCAAGAAGAATATTGTTGATGGCAGATTGATTTACACCAGACATAAGACCGGTAAGTTAATCAAAGCTCCCTTGCAACCGCAGGCCGTGGATCTGATCGAGAAATACAGTATCAAAGACAATACTTACCTGTTCCCTATTCTATCTAATTTTCACAAGACTGAATTGCAAAGAGCGAACAGGGTACATAAGGTAATCTCCAAGGTGAACGAACGCTTGAAAGAGATTGGCAAGGCATTGGATATTCCAATTGACCTTACGACCTATGTCGCACGCCACAGTTAAGCAACCGTAATGAAAAGGGCTGGTGTGCCTACCTCAATCATTCGTGAGTTGATGGGGCATAGTTCAGAAAGCGTAACTCAAATCTATCTGGATAGCTTCGACAATGAACAGATGGACGAGGCGATGAGGAATTAGCTCTAAATTATCATGGATTAGCTTGCTTATCTCGAAATTCTTCATACATTTGCCCCAATCTTACAAACGAGGTAAGGGAAAAGGATTAAGAACAAGGAATAATCTCCTGTTCATCACATGGCCTACGTGACAGTGCAGTATCAAAAACGATACCAAGAAAGATGGCCTTCTACAAGAAGCCTAACAGCAATAATTCTACCATAGGTAGCGGCTTCTGCAACTAAGTTACCGGGATATACTTCCCGCACTTACGTTAGACATATTACTCTTGCATCTTTATACATGGATGTAATGTGTCTATTTGTAACTATAACTTAGTCGCAGGAGCTTTTTTTGTCTTCAATCCAATTGTTAAACATTCAAACTTCGATTAAATGAACAAGAAGTTTCTGTTTTCCCGGACAATTGGCATGAGCTACCTATCGGGACTTACCAGCAAGGTAAGAGTAATCCGGCTCGCAGAGTTAATAACAATA
The DNA here is from genome assembly GCF_003635435.1 of Parabacteroides sp. AF21-43. Taxonomy (NCBI): domain Bacteria; kingdom Pseudomonadati; phylum Bacteroidota; class Bacteroidia; order Bacteroidales; family Tannerellaceae; genus Parabacteroides; species Parabacteroides sp. AF21-43. The sequence continues at coordinate 32,781 of NZ_QTMG01000007.1, forward strand.
TATGCGTCTGCATCCCCAATTCCGGGAGAGGTACGAAATCCGTACCGACCATATATAAGCGATTTTACTCAAGTTTCTTACCCATTAATCCCGTCTTGCCATGAGTGAACAGAATGGATTTAAAGGGTTGGAGGTTGTCGAACTGAACATTTCCAAAGGCGAATACCTGTCAGAAGCCTTAAAAAGACAAGGCTACCCCATGCTGCCGAGCAATGCCATTATTAATAAGGTAATGACAGGTACGGGAGCTACTTACATGGAATTGAACGCGAAGTTAAGTCCAAGAAACTCTATCGTGATTGAGCCGTTCAAATCTTCGGTGGAGAACAAGGTACTGACCTTTAATGAAGCTCAAGGGGTGTTCAAAGAAGTGACCGTCAAGAAACTGATCGCTTACCTCAAGAACCCCAACATCAAGTACAAAAAGATCATAACCACCCCCGAAGGGTTTCAGAGCAAAGTCTTGAAGGTGGCAAAGGACTTGGGCTTGAATATTTATAAGGAGTTCTTCTGCCTGTTCGATGAATCCGAGCACTTGACAGAAGATACAGGCTATCGTAGAAGCATATCCGCCCCAATGAAGGAGTTCTTCAAATTCGAGGGAAAGGCTGTCGTGTCTGCCACTCCGTTAAAGCCGAGCAAGTACACCTTAACACTGTTCTTGCGTCACCAATTCAAGTGGGTAGAAATTAAGCCCGACTATGACTATCGGGAGGATATGACTTTGATAACAACCCGTAGCTTTTACAGTCGGGTGAAGCAGGAAGTAAAAAGGCTGTTGGATAACGGTTCTCCCCATGTGTGCATCTTCTATAAGACAACAGAGGGAATCTGTAGCATCGTGGAATCATTGCTGCATGACGGAATAATAAAAGAGGACGACTACAAGGTCTTCTGCTCAAAGGACAGTGCCGACAAGCTAAAGAGCCGCTTCTTGGAACATAGTACGGATAAGCTGGAACTTCCTCTAAGAAGGGTGAATCTGTTTACATCGAGGTTCTTCCCGTCAATAGACATCAATCTGAAAGAACTTTGCGATGTGCTGATACTGTCGAACTACGATCATGTGAAGCACACCCTAATCAATCCGTTCACCGAAGCCATCCAGTGTCAAGGCAGATTTAGGCATGTGTTCCCCAACGGGAAGAGATATAACTCTCTTACGGTTATAGCTTCAATTCCTAACGAGCTTGAAGTTAAACCCGAAGAAGAAATATATAAAGACATCGAGGCGAGAATCAAATGTTACCGAGCCATTCAGCAGGAAGGGATAAAAGCTGATGATCCCACATATTATGATAAGGAATTAAAACGGCTACGGCTGAATGAGGTCTTAAATTCCGAGCGGAACGGATTTGACAGGTTCTCCATAGAGCAACTATTACTTGACGAGCAGGTGAAAGGATATTATCTCTCACCCAATGCACTTAGACAGGCATACGAAGATACAGGATATTTCAATGTGGACTTCCAACCCGAAGATGAAGCGGTCGGTGAAGATGACATTTACAGAATTAAAGCCGCTAAAGCGAAGGATAAATACCAGCTTATTGTATCCACATTAGAAGCGACAAAAGACAATGCCGAGGCGATACGGTTCGTCCGGGCACAATGCGTGGAGGAAGAATGGCTTATCAACGCCTTCTTCAAGTTAGGGAAGGAGGTTATCGAACAACAACAGTACGGTAAGACTGCGATCAAGAAACTATTGAAACAGACCGAGGAGGAAGAAGCCCTACAACGAAGATTCAGCCCGGAGTTTCTTCATGATATGATCAGAGAGTTCGAGTCAGAAACAGGTAACGATTTATATATTCCCGTAAAGAATGTGCTTGACAGGATTGGATACCTGTTGGACTGTTACGGAATAACCTACTCCCGATATGGAGACGGCAAGAAAGATGCAATGTGCAAGTTGTCCGAAGCTCTCATCAAGGAATATTTCGATCCGAGGCGTAGTAACCGGGAGGGTGAGGCCAAGGTCAAGTTTGTTCGGTTTAAAGAGGAGTTGTTTAAACGGAAGGACTGTGAGGAACATATAATACCTAATGTTCTCCCCGGTTGATCCCACCCCTCATTTACTCCCCCCCATGCTTGCCAGAAGGAAAATCAAAATTCTGACAGGCATGGGGGTACACCATCAATCACAAATAAAATTATACTCACCAACCAACTCCCCAATCTCCAACTGAGCGAATCTGTAAAAGGTAACACTAAATAGCCCTATATGTAAAATATCCTAATGATATAACACTTATAGTCATTTAGCAAGTAGTAATGAAGTCCTAAATTGTAAACTGAGCGATCCGTTTCATTTAGGACTTCATTCACATACTTGCCAATCAATCAATAATCACTTAATTCAATTACATTATGAGTACATTACAGATCATGCCGTTTGAGGCAAGAGAGAGAAGGTTTCAGAGTTTACAATCAGCAGCGGAGGAAGCTACTTTGCTAGTGCCCAAGCACAAGAATGTCCTACACTTCATTGAGAGTAACACGCAGGAAGCAACCATCAATCACCTAAAGAACGATTGCATTGTTCCAGTCTTCAGCAAGGATAACGAGCTTACTGTTTCACACGCTGCATTCATTGAGACAGTAGGTGAAGCAGTCCAGAATTTCTTTAGCGGTGAACGGATTGAACAACCAGGCATTCGTGTGTCCCATATTATTAAAGGTAGAGTACCATCTGCCATTCATAAGCCAGCAAGCCAATTACAGGATAGTGATCGTACGATCTACTACGAGCGTTGCGCATTCGCTTATGAAGTTCCATCCATTCAGCAGATCGTTGAAGGGAATAAGCTCAATCTTACTGTTACAGGTGTGCGGGCCTTCAACAGAGAGAACCTATATTCACGTAAGACAGTGGAAAGGTTCAGCATTGGAATTGGATTCAAGAACCTTGTTTGCTGTAACCTCTGTCTGTTCACAGACGGATTGAAGAACGATATTAGGGTCAGTGATACATCTCAACTATTCAAAGAAGCTTTAGAGTTGTTTCAGCAGTACAACCCAAACCGCCATCTTCAACTGATGCATGAATTTGGTAATCATTCACTCACCCAACATCAATTCTGCCAGATATTAGGTAAAATGCGACTTTTTCAAAGTTTACCTTCTATCAACCAGCGTAAACTTCCACCTATGTTAATGACAGATAGTCAAATAAACCAAGTGGCAAGGGCTTATGTGAATGATGAAAATTTCTACGGATATGGCAGGGAATTATCGATGTGGCGGTTCTACAACTTACTTACAGGAAGTAACAAATCAAGCTATATTGATACTTATTTGGACAGAGCGTTAAACGCTACTGATATTGCACAAGGCATAACATCAGCACTGCAAGGTGATGATGCTTATAGATGGTTTATTGATTGAGAGAGGAAGGGGCATCTATTTACTTAGGTGTCCTTCCTTTTGTCTAATAATTAACTAATTAAACTTGCAAGTACGTAAATAAGTACATATATTTGCAGTAAATAAAAGGAGGACTTATGAGAACAGCTAATTATACTGATTTAAGAGCAAATCTTAAAGGTTATATTGACTCTGTAATTGATGATTGTGAAACTGTAATCGTCAACCGTGGTAAGGGAAGCGGAGTAGTGATGATTTCCCTTGATGAATACAATTCATTAAAGGAGACAGAATATATCATGTCGTCACCTGACACAATGGGCGCTATTCGTAAAGGAGAGGAAGATATTAAGAATGGTAATGCCATCGCCCAGAATGAAGGAGAAAGCATTGATGATTTCTTAAATCGGGTAGCATGTACAGAATAATATTGTCAGACCAAGCACGTAAGGATTATCAATACTTCTTACGAAGTGGCAATACAGCTATCATAGATAAAATTAAAGCTTTATTGAATGATATAGCTGAACGCCCTTATGCTGGGATTGGAAAACCTGAACCTCTTAAATATGAGTTGGCAGGTAAGTGGTCAAGACGGATTAATTCAGAGCACCGTCTCATTTACTCTGTACATGACGATATGATAGAGGTCTCCATCTTCTCAATGAGACACCATTACTCCAAGAAGTAGTACCACTACATACAATTTACTAATTGAAAGGGCATCTATTAAGTTAGGTGTCCTTTCTTTATATCTACTAACTATTTAAAGATTACATCTTATGAATACCAAAGACATTGATAATGCGATTAATCACATTATATCATTACAGGAAAAGCTATCCACCTGTGAGAACAATCTCCAATACATCAAGCGGTTGCAAGCATTGAAATACTGGCTGCATAAGTTTGACAGTTTATTGGATAGAACCAGCAGACTAAATGGTGAATATGCAGCGATACATGAAAGTTACTTCCATGCCTGTGCTGGATTTTCATTCTATGACAGGGTTTATCATTCCATCTTATCATACCAATATGGAGATAGACCGTTCTAATTCAGTTGGGCATCCTCATTTGGGTGTCCAACTTACATAAGCTGAACGAACATTCAGCATTTGTAACCAACTACTGATTAATGTGAATCATGAAGACATACATCGCATATTTAAGGCAATCTACCATGAAACAACAGCTGTCTGGTTTAGGTGTGGAAGCCCAACGAGAAATTATACACAACCATGTGAAGAATAAACAAATACTTGCTGAATATATTGAAACGGAGAGCGGCAAGAAGTCTAACAGACCTCAGCTTCTCACAGCTTTGGCAATGTGCAGGAAAACAAATTCTATTCTGATTGTCGCTAAACTGGATAGGTTGTCAAGGAACGTAGCATTTACATCTAAACTTCTGGAATCAGATGTTGAGATTGTCTTCTGTGACTTTCCACAAGCTAATAGGTTAATCTTGCATATCATAAGCAGCATTGCAGAATACGAAGCTGGGTTAATTAGTCAGAGAACCAAGCAATCATTACAGGCTAAGAAAGCAAGAGGAATCAAGTTAGGAAAGTCTGATAACTTGATGAACAAGTTTGAGCAAGCTATCTACAATAGCTCCCGTACCAATAAGGCTAAAGCTGAAAACAATCCCAATAATATGAGGGCAATCGCATTGCTACGGTCACTGTCAATGCAGGGTAAGTCACTCTCTGAAATGACTGACTTGTTGAATGAGCAAGGCTTCGTAACATCTAAGGGTTGCCAATTCCAGATAACCCAAGTTAAGAGGTTACTTGTCAGAGTAGGGTTAATGTCGTGAAATCACTTTGAAAGGCAGGACAAATTTAAAGTAAGGTTAGCTTTATATACCCCAATCTAAGTTTGTTCTACCCTAAATTTCAAACGGAGAAGTAAGCATCTACACCTTATATATATGGTACATCTAAAATATTAAGTTGAGAAGCATCTAAAATCAATTCTTCACAGTTTGGCATTTCAGCCCTATACTATATAGTCAATTACACCAATTCCAAGAATCCATATACATCTAAAGTCTTAAAACTTATGTCGAAGATAGCCCATTGTAAATCACCAACAATATGTTGACATGATGATGAAAATTCAAGGCGGGTATGGAAGTTGAGAATTTGACTCTTATATGGGGAGAGTAAGATTTCATACCTGTCCCAGATATATGACTTTAGGATTATCTCTGATTTTTAATGAACAATAGTTCTTGCCAATTCAAACGATTTAGTAACTTTGTCCCAATCTCTTATGCCTAAAGCGATAGGACGTTAAGGGAGGACATAAATTTACGAAGAGCGTTTGATATATTATCCTATCATGGAATCTGGACAATTCTATAACACAAGGATAATAGGCAAGAACGCTCACGTCGGTGCTATATACCTACTTCACAGTGGATTATATAACAGTCTGGCGTGGGCTATTGTTTATTACTTGTGTTAGGCAGTCCAGAAACTCTTGGAAACAAGAGTGCCCCATGATAGTAATATCCAGTAGTTTCCACGCCTTCTTTGTGTTTAATAGCTTACTGAAGGGAACAGGTAAGCAGCTTTAAATTTAATCTTATGGGGTTATTCACACTAGTAGACAGGATTTCCTTACTCCGTGATTGTAGAGCCATTATGAAGTTGATGGTGAAATTGCAAAGGTGTCCTAAGCCAGACAAAGCAGGATTATGCCTTGAAGTAGAAAATAGGTTACAGACCTTATCAAGTAAAGGTGATAAGATGCCAGATGCAGCGATGAGTGTTATCATACCAATTCAAGGTAGGGATAATGATCTATACTCCTTCTTGCAAATAGTGAGGGAAGACTTATATTCATTCAAGAATTAACAATCAATCTAAATTAAACAGACGTGGCAGCAGTTAAATGTTGTGGTTCCTCACGTCCTTATATTTAATAGCTTACCAGAGGGAATAGGTGAGCACAATACTATTATTTATGAATAAGAGAACTCTCACCATGCTTTTGTGGGCTTTCCTTCCTTTAATAGCAATAGCAGGAGATAGACTGCCAGATGAAAATCCAATGTCCTTTGGAACGTTCATGTTCTGTCTATTTATCATTATAGTAATAATTATTTACAATGTAGTAACTAAGGATGATTAAGAATTAAACACTTTAATAATTATATAATAATGAAGACATTAAGATTATTAGCAACCTTACTATTGGTTGCATTGAGTATGGGGTTATACTCGTGTAGTAAAGATGATTTTGTAGATACACCACCTATACCTGTTACTCCAGATAACATCTTTAATGACACTGATAAGAAGTTCGCAGAGTACATGGATGATTATTCTGACATTAAGTGCAGATATGCTCAAGCAGGAGAAGGAATTATGCAGTTATCTGGCATAAAGAACAAACATCTTTGGTTTAGTGAATTTGATACTACAACAAAGAAGCTCAAATCAACATGGCTGGATATTGAAGAAACAGATACCATACAACAGGTTTATTCTGGCTATGGGGAATATAAAGAGATGAAGATAACGTTTGCTATCTTTGGTTATTATAAGAAAACAAAGGCAGGAGATATTGTAGGCTTTAGCTTAGACGATATTCCTCAAATCATATTCACCAGTAACGGTAAAACTAAACGTACACCATTAGAGATAGACAGTGAAAATAAGACCTTTTATGATTGGTACAATGAGTCAGTTTTAATAGGCAATCGTTGCTATTCCAGTGAAGGAGACCCTCTGTTTACAATTGAGGATAGCTATTTTTTTAGAGATGGGAATGTAACCCCCATTTCATATGAAGAAGGCATCAAGTTTGACTACTCTTACCCTCCTATCTCATTTGAGAGGTTTAATATTAAAGAGGGTAAATCCGTTTGGAAAACCAATCTTACTGATATTGAACTACCATCTGACTCTAAAATCAGTTACACTATACTTGACAAGTCTGCTAATGTTTGGGAATACAAGGTGGATGCTGTCCTATATAATGGAATGAAACATAGCTACATCTTCACTGTCAACATGGAAGACGGTAAAGCAAATGTAGCAGAGGAAGGTGTTAAAGTTACAAGCATCGCATTGAACAAATCTCAAGTAACGTTAGATATTGGAGAGATCTTTCAATTGGTTGACACGGTAAAACCTAACAACGCAGAGAATAGCAAGGTAGTCTGGACTAGCTCAAATGAATCTGTGGCAACCGTAGATCAGAATGGACTTGTTACGGCTAAATCTTATGGTGAGTCGGTGATCACAGTCACCACAGAGGACGGTGGATTTACAGCTACATCTAATATCATAGTAAAGAAGAAGGAGATTAGTGATTACATAACCTCCAAAACATTTACTTCCATGATTAATGTTGGTGGATATATACAAGGTATCATTGGATGTGAAATCATTAATAATAGCAAGGAAGACATACTGTTGACTAATTATACAGTCATAGATGATAATGAGAACGTTCTTCTTACCAATCCTTATGACAATAATATCTTGAAAGCTGGTTCCAGTTATCGAGAAGATGTTAGTATTAGAGGCGTGTTCAATGAATTGACATTGAGATGGACTTATATACATAATGGCAAGAAGTACACATATACTACAAAATATAAAGTGACAACTTCATTATGATTAGCAGAGAAGGTTTATGGAATGTCTCATAGACCTTCTCTTAAACTGGATATAATAACAATTAGTAATTAAAAGGATGAAGAATTTAAAACATTTAGGAATGGCCTTATTAATGGTCATGTTAGCAATTAACTTAGTAGCTTGTGGCGATGATAAGGAGGATGGAGATAAGGAGATCACTCCATCTATCGTTGGTACATGGAAATTGACTGTGGATAAGGGATACACGCATACACATGTTACCTTTACGAAAGACGGAACATTCAGCTATACCAGTACGGATGAATTGGATTATGAGGAACATGGGACTTACAAGATAGTAGATAATCTCCTATACCAGATGTTCAGTGACGAAGACGAATGGGTGATTGGTGAGATACTCTTATTAAATTCTGAAACCTTATCCATTCAAGATTTAGATGATGATGGGGTTACTCCTCGTGGTAAACCTTATTCTTACCAGCGGGTAGAATAGTAGATAAGGCAGATACAAAATAGCAAAGGCGGCATTGATTACTCTTTGCCGCCTTCCTTCATTAATCTCACACAAACATCTTAGGTTGAGAGTTAATCAGATATACTAATTGACTAACTGATTAATTACTACAAATTTAGTCAATTCAAAGTAGTCCACCAAACTAAATATCATACGATATTAAGCTAAATCAGACTGTCTGACAGAGGATTAGATTGAAGACATAGAATTGAACCAACCGGTGTGAAGTGGGCTGTTAATGGCTAAATGGCATGAGGTACAGAATTACTAAATATTAGTTCATATATGGGATGAATGGATTTCATACCTCTTTAAAGAATGGTGTTTGAGAGAACTCTTATGCAGTTTCTTATACTCTCATCTTCACTATTACAGTAATGTAGACCAAAGATTAATACACTATGCAAGATTTCACAACCAGACTTGAATATACTTCTTACGAATTAATACTATTTACATATGACACGATCTGAATTACCTAACAATTCACTCAAGACAGATTCTCTAACCCCTAATGCTCCGTTTCATTATGTCGTAGCTGGAAGCCAAGGTATTATGTTAGCAGCAGCTACAATGCTACTCCTATATATCATTATAGTTGTGGTAGGATTGATATGTGGTTTGGGATGGGGAAGTTTACTCTTGCCAATTCTTGTTTATCATCTACTATTAGGCATCGCTGTGGCTGCGTTATGGACTTATAATAAGCTCATTTCATAGTGTGTGAATTAGAGTATCCTACATATTAATCTCTACTTGTACAGTCTAATTTACATTGGTTGATTTCGTTATGAATGGAATATTTAGTAAATTTGCATCATAGTTCAATGTTGACCTATAGTTGACCTCTGAACTTATATAGAGATAATTAAAGTGTTGATAACAAGGTAGCTTAGTTGAATAGAGCGTCAGATTCCGGTTCTGAAGGTCGTGGGTTTGAGTCCCACCCGGGTCACGAAGGAAAGGAAGTCTCTTTGATTGAAAAATCAAGGGGGCTTTTTTAGTTTAGCCCCGATTATAAACGGATATTTACTGAACTAACCCTAACTTGATTTTGTTTTATAATCAAAAAGACAGAATGATAAGATTAAAAACAGAAGAGTATGTCAGTAATTTACAAATTTCTTTTTCCAATGAAGCCGGATGGAACGGCTATTTCATTACTATTGTTGGCGCTTCGTTTGCTTTTCGGTGGATTACTATTATCTCATGGGATGCAAAAGTGGACAAATTTCGATAGTATGTCGGCCTCATTTCCTGATCCGTTAGGTGTAGGGCATTCAATATCTTTGGGCCTTGCGATATTTGGGGAGCTTGCTTGTTCCATCGGTTTTATATTCGGGGCCCTTTATCGGCTTGCGATGATCCCCATGATTTTTACCATGGGAATGGCTTTTTTCGTCATCCATGGGAATGACCCATTTTCTTTGAAAGAGTTAGCATTCATTTATTTGGTGGTTTTTATCCTGATGTATATAACGGGACCCGGAAAATTCTCGTTAGATCGTCTGATAGCTGTTCCTCTGTCTCGAAAGCAGAAGTAAGCGTGAATGTGCGGTTGAGGATAAATAAAAAAGTCTGTTAATCATTAGATTAACAGACTCTATTTTCTGTGGGCGTTGACGGATTCGAACCGCCGACCCTCTGCTTGTAAGGCAGATGCTCTGAACCAGCTGAGCTAAACGCCCGAAGATCTTTCGGTGAAATAATAAATTTAAAGGTGGGCGTTGACGGATTCGAACCGCCGACCCTCTGCTTGTAAGGCAGATGCTCTGAACCAGCTGAGCTAAACGCCCGAAAATCTTTCGGTGAAATAATAAATTTAAAGGTGGGCGTTGACGGATTCGAACCGCCGACCCTCTGCTTGTAAGGCAGATGCTCTGAACCAGCTGAGCTAAACGCCCGAAAATCTTTCGGTGAAATAATAAATTTAAAGGTGGGCGTTGACGGATTCGAACCGCCGACCCTCTGCTTGTAAGGCAGATGCTCTGAACCAGCTGAGCTAAACGCCCGAAAATCTTTCGGTGAAATAATAAATTTAAAGGTGGGCGTTGACGGATTCGAACCGCCGACCCTCTGCTTGTAAGGCAGATGCTCTGAACCAGCTGAGCTAAACGCCCGAAAATCTTTCGGTGAAATAATAAATTTAAAGGTGGGCGTTGACGGATTCGAACCGCCGACCCTCTGCTTGTAAGGCAGATGCTCTGAACCAGCTGAGCTAAACGCCCGAAAATCTTTCGGTGAAATAATAAATTTAAAGGTGGGCGTTGACGGATTCGAACCGCCGACCCTCTGCTTGTAAGGCAGATGCTCTGAACCAGCTGAGCTAAACGCCCTTTAAACTTATTTTTCGTTCGCTTTATCTCTCTAAAGCGCTGCAAAGATACGGCTTTTTTTATTACCACCAAACTTTTTGACGAAAAAATGTGGATGAATATGAATTTTGTTTGGATGTGGCTACGTAAGTGTCTGATGGTCCTAAAAACGGGGCATTTAGTTAAAAATAACGATTGCTTACCTTATTATTCAATGGAAAAGACTTAACTTTGCGACTCTATATTAATAATGTATATGGTATTATCGACACTGACTGCTATTTCGCCCGTGGATGGGCGATACAGGAATAAGGCTGAGAATCTGGCGGCTTATTTTTCAGAATACGCACTTATCAAGTATAGGGTGCGAGTTGAGATCGAGTATTTTATTACTCTATCTGAGTTTCTTCCGCAATTAAGCGAGTTAAATGCGGCGGAAGTAAAAAAGGGGCTCCGGAAGATTTATCAGGAGTTTACGGAGGAGGACGCTTTACGAGTGAAGGAGATCGAGAGCGTGACAAACCACGATGTGAAAGCGGTGGAGTACTTTATTAAGGAAAAAACAAATCATTTCCTTGCGGAGAAATACCACGAGTTTATTCATTTTGGATTGACTTCTCAGGATATTAATAACACATCTGTGCCTTTATCGATCAAGGACGCTTTGCAAGAGGTGTATTATCCGGGTTTGGAAGAGGTGATCGGCGCCTTGAAAAAATACGCCGAGGAATGGATGGATATCCCGATGTTGGCTAAGACACATGGGCAACCGGCATCTCCGACTCGTTTGGGTAAGGAGGTGATGGTCTTTGTTTACCGTTTGGAGCAACAGTTGGCATTGTTAAAGGCCGTTCCTATCTCCGCTAAATTCGGTGGTGCTACAGGAAACTTCAATGCGCATCATGTAGCGTATCCGGAATATGATTGGAGGGCATTCGGTAATAAGTTCGTTAGTGAGGTGTTAGGCTTGAAACGTGAGGAGTGGACTACCCAGATCTCTAATTATGATAATCTGGCAGCGATCTTCGATGGCTTGAAGCGTATCAATACGATCTTGATCGACTTGAATCGTGACTTCTGGCAATATATCTCCATGGAGTATTTCAAGCAAAAGATCAAGGCGGGTGAGATCGGTTCGTCTGCTATGCCACATAAGGTGAACCCGATTGATTTCGAGAACGCTGAGGGTAATCTAGGGATCGCTAACGCTATTTTAGAGCATTTGGCTACGAAATTGCCGGTATCTCGTTTACAAAGAGACTTGACGGATTCTACCGTGTTGAGAAATGTAGGCGTGCCTTTGGCACATATAGAAATTGCCTTCAAGAGCTTAACAAAAGGCTTGGGTAAATTGTTATTGAACGAGAGCGCCCTAAGTAGGGATTTGAATAATTGCTGGGCTGTGGTAGCCGAGGGTATCCAGACGGTCTTACGCCGTGAGGGTTATCCGAAGCCTTACGAGGCATTAAAAGCTTTGACACGTACGAACCAGACTGTTACGGAGCAATCTATCAAGGAATTTATCGAAACCTTGAATGTTAGCGACCGGATTAAAGATGAATTAAGGGCTATAACGCCTCATAATTATACAGGAATTTAGTGATAATACAGGTAGCCGTGAGGCTACCAAGTTTTTAACCATTGTTTAATTTATAACAAATGAGTACAGAAGAAAGAGATGAATCTCAACCGCGTCCAAAAAAAGTGATACCAAGTATCAGACGGGAAAACACAGACCAAGAAGGTGAAAGAAGACCTTACAATCAGGGTTATAATAAACCTGAGGGTAGCTATGAACGTAGACCGTATCGGTCTTATGGAGAAAATAACCGTCCTTCATACGGGGATCGTCCGAGCCGTCCGCGTTCTTACGATAATAACCGTGAAGGCGGGTATGGCAACAACCGTGAGGGGGGCTATGGTAATAGTCGTCCATCTTATGGCAACAATCGCGAAGGTGGGTATGGAAATAATCGCCCGTCTTATGGCAACAACCGTGAAGGTGGCTACAACAGCGGCCGCTCGTCTTATGGAAATAACCGCCCGTCATATGGGAATGGAGGAGGGCAATACAATCGTCCGTCTCGTCCTAATTATGATGGACCGGCAAAGGCTTATTCCGCTAGTCCTTCCGGAGAGGGAATGTCTGCGGATGGTATGAAGAAAAGAAGACCTAGAGTAGGTGATACCCGGGTTGATTACAATGATTCACGTTCAAGCGGCGGGGACGGTTACGCACCCAGACGTTCGTATGGTAACGATAACTCTTATGGCGGTAATCGTCAAGGGGGTGGTGGATATGGAAATAATCGCCGTCCTTCTTACAATAATAATCGCCGTCCCGGTGGAGGAGGTGGCTTCCAAAGATCGCAGGGATACAACGTTCGTCCGAAACAGATCAAGTATAAGGAAGTCTTGGCGGATCCAAACGAACCGATTCGTTTGAACAAATTCTTATCTAACGCTGGTGTTTGTTCTCGTCGTGAGGCTGATGAGTTTATCCAGAAAGGAGCTGTTAAGGTAAACGATGTCGTGGTAACGGAATTGGGTACTAAGATTACTCGTCAAGATGTTGTTACATTTAACGAGAAGCCGGTTCAGATCGAGAGCAAAGTATATATTGTATTAAACAAGCCGAAGAATTGCGTAACGACTTCTGATGATCCTCAAGAACGCCTGACGGTAATGGATTTGGTGAAGAACGCCTGCCAAGAACGTATTTATCCGGTAGGCCGTTTGGACCGAAATACGACAGGAGTCTTGTTGTTGACGAACGATGGTGATTTAGCTTCTAAATTGACTCACCCATCTTTCAAGAAGAAGAAGATCTACCATGTGTGGTTGGATAAGAACGTGGCTATCGAGGATATGGAGAAAATCGCCAACGGCCTTGAGCTTGAGGATGGAGAGATCCATGCGGACGCTATCAGCTATGCTAGCGAGGACGATAAGAGCCAAGTGGGTATAGAGATCCATTCCGGCCGTAACCGTATCGTGCGCCGTATTTTCGAATCGTTGGGATATCATGTGACGAAATTGGATCGTGTTTATTTCGCCGGTTTGACTAAGAAGAACTTAGGCCGCGGTAAATGGCGTTACTTAAATGAAAGGGAAGTGAACGCTCTTAGGATGGGAGCTTTCGAATAACAAAAAACGATACAGATGGAAACAATTAAACGAACAAAAATTGTAGACGTGCTGAAAAGCGACGCTTTCGGTACTACCGTGAATGTGAAAGGATGGGTACGTACCCGCCGTGGTAGCAAACAGGTGAATTTTATCGCCTTGAATGACGGTTCTACAATTAATAATGTTCAGATCGTTGTGGATGTAGATAAATTGGGTGATGAGTTCTTGAAACCGATTACCACGGGAGCTAGTATCAGCGTAAATGGTATCTTGACACAATCCCAAGGTAAGGGGCAAAATGTGGAGATACAGGCTACCGAGATTGAGATCTTCGGTACGGCTGATCCAGCTACTTATCCATTGCAGAAAAAAGGACACTCCATGGAGTTTTTGCGTGAGATCGCTCATTTGCGTCCTCGTACGAATACATTTGGAGCGGTATTCCGTATTCGTCATAATATGGCTTACGCTATCCATAAGTTTTTCCATGATAGAGGCTTTTTCTATTTCCATACGCCGATCATCACGGCTTCCGACTGTGAGGGTGCCGGACAGATGTTCCAAGTTACTACCAAGAATTTGTACGACTTGAAAAAGGATGAGAACGGCTCTATCATTTATGAGGACGACTTCTTCGGCAAGCAGGCTAGCTTGACGGTTTCCGGACAGTTGGAGGGAGAGTTGGCTGCTACAGCCTTGGGACAGATTTATACGTTTGGCCCTACGTTCCGTGCGGAGAACTCAAATACGCCTCGTCATTTGGCGGAATTCTGGATGATTGAGCCGGAAGTCGCTTTTAATGATATCACGGACAATATGGAGTTGGCCGAGGAGTTCATTAAATATTGCGTACAATGGGCGTTGGATAACTGTATGGAGGATATCAAGTTCTTGAACGATATGTTCGATAAGGAATTGATCGCTCGTCTGGAAGGGGTCTTGAAAGACTCATTCGTTCGCTTGCCGTACACTGAAGGAATCAAGATATTGGAAGAGGCTGTCGCTAAAGGACATAAATTTGAGTTCCCTGTTTATTGGGGTGTAGATTTGGCTTCCGAGCACGAACGTTTCTTAGTGGAGGATCACTTCAAACGTCCTGTAATTTTAACGGATTACCCGAAAGAGATCAAGGCTTTTTATATGAAGCAAAACGAGGATGGAAAGACGGTACGTGCGATGGACGTATTATTCCCGAAGATCGGAGAGATCATCGGCGGTTCCGAGCGTGAGGCTGACTATGATAAGCTAATGAGTCGTATTGACGAATTGGGCATCCCGATGAAGGATATGTGGTGGTACTTAGATACTCGCCGTTTTGGTACGGTGCCTCACTCTGGTTTCGGTTTGGGCTTTGAGCGTCTTTTGTTGTTCGTTACGGGTATGGGAAATATCCGTGACGTGATACCTTTCCCGCGTACACCGAATAACGCTGAGTTCTAATAGCGCTTAGTGATCATGATAAAAAGGGTTCGTAACCGGTTTCAACCGGATTACGGACCCTTTTCTTATATAGCTTCCTTTGTTTAATCGTCGTCCAGATCAATAGGAATTTGCCTTTTGAATGCCTCCTTAAAGGATATAAGCGATTCGGTGCGAGCCAAGCCCAATGGTTGAAGCTTGTTGTGGATGATGCTTAGCAAATGCTGGTTGTTCTTTGCGTATATTTTTATAAACAGGTCGTATTGCCCCGTTGTATAATGGCATTCCACGACTTCCGGTATCTGCAACAGCGCTTCGGTAACGCTTGGAAATTGTCCGGGAGACTTTAGGAATAACCCCATATATGCGCAAGTTTCATACCCAACTTTTGTGTTATCCACGATGAATTCTGAACCTTTGATAACCCCTAAATTAGTCAGCTTTTGTATGCGTTGATGAATAGCCGCTCCGGATACGTTACATTCCCTCGCTACTTCCAAAAATGGCATACGCGCATTGCCGATGATTAGTTTAAGTATCTTCTCGTCCAGTTCATCTAGTTGATGATGTGCCATATATTCAGTATATTTGTATTACTGTTAGATTATATCTTTCATATTTAATACAAATATAATGATAATCTTATAATCACCTAAAGATTATGGTAGATTATTTTGATTTTGTAAGCATTCTTTATTCAATTATTAAGTATTTTTTTTATGAGCGAAGATCATGTAATAATTAGTAAGCCTGTCCGGGAGATAGCCGATCCTTTATTGGATCTAGTAGAGAAAACATATACTAGTTCTTTCCCCGAGGAAGAGCGTCGTGATTTCTCTTTGGTACGTAAGCTTTTGGAGGAAGATAGCCGTTTCGAGATGTATGCCTTGCTACGGGATGGTATTTATGTGGGTTTCATTACGGGATGGCAATTTGAGGGCTTTGTTTATGCGGAGCATTTCGCAATCGACGAGTCCGCTCGTAACGGAGGAATCGGAGCAAAAGCAATGACAAGTTTTTTAGCTCTCCACGAAGATCCGGTTGTCTTAGAGGTAGAGATGCCGACAGAGGAGATGAGTAAACGTAGAATCGGTTTTTATGAACGTCTGGGGTTTGTCTTGGATCACCATGTATATTTCCAACCTCCCTATCGTAAGGGAGAGGCATTTTTAGAAATGCGTTTGATGACTCATGGGGAGCTTGATCTGGAGCGATCTTTTGAGCGAGTTAAGACCATTATTCACCAAAACGTTTATGGAGTGGAATAAAAAAGGGGCGGGAAATAAATCCCGCCCCTTTTTATAATGCTATATCTGAATAATTATTACTCTACACGTTGTGCTGCGGAATAACTAATCTTCAATGCGTATGCCTCACGAAGAGCCTGCTTGATATCGGTGATCGTTCCCATCTTGGTCTCTTTATCAGCCTTAATAGAAACTGTCATAAACGGCTGGTCCTCTTCTTTCATACTGGACTTTTCTTGTGCGATATAATCCTGAATTTCCGAAGTCTCTGCAAAAGCGTCATTCAACTGGATACGAGTCTCAGAACCCATCTTCGCTCTCAAATCTCTAGTCGGCTTACCTACATAGATAAATGTAACCAAAGATTTCTTCTCCAATTTTTGAAGCTCTGTAGCTTGTGGAGCATGGAACTCTACTTTCAATGTTACCTCACGCATAGATGTTACCATCATGATGAAGAACAAGAAAGCGAACACCAAGTCAGGTAATGATGATGTATTCAATTCGGGCATTTCACGACCGCCCGCTTTACTAAACTTTCCCATTACTTTTTACCTCCATAATTTTTAGGTTCAGCTTCTGATATCTTTTGCGGATAAATCTGCTGTACAGCTTTTTGTTGTTCTTCGTCCAAATCAGCGAAATTCTTCCCGAATTTTTCCTTAGAAACCTTATTTCTCAATTCGTTATAAGCAGCCGCGATTTCATTCTGCACATCGATATAAGCTTGGTATTCGGTACCACGGTCATTCTGTAAAGAAATTACGTGGTTCTTCGTTACCATCATCTTTCCGAAGAATGGAACATCAGCCTCAACACGTTCAGGCTTATGTTCGTCATTGTAAGGATTATCAATGAACTCTTTGATTCTTTCTTTCAATTGCTTGATATCGACAAATTGATCACCACAGAGAATCTGGTTATTACTGTTGATCAATACAACCAACAAGTTTCTCTTTTTGATGTCAACATCGGTATCGTTCTTCTGATCTTTAGGTACAGGGGGCGGCAAACGTCTTGCCAAACCTTTATCTGTATCCATTGATGTAGTAATAAGGAAGAAGATAAGCAACATGAAAGCGATATCGGCCGAAGAAGAACCATTGATACCCGGTGTCTTTCTTTTCTTACCCATTTCTTTCTTGTTTTATCAGTTCGTTATTACTATTATTTACCCATGATTCTCTTTACAGAACCCCAAACTACACATGCTACGATCAGAACCAAAAGTACGATTGTAGACATGATCCACATGTCTGTGATCTTTAACCAACCCGGAGTATTGTAAACTTGAGAGTCTGCGTTCAAGCCTGCTAAAGGAGTCGCGTCACCCATTGTATAGGTGATGAACAATACGGCTACGAAACAAACTAATACTACCAAAGACATGATAGCTGATTTAGCGTTAGTCTTCAGCAAAGTCAAGAATTGCCAAACCGCAAACAATACTGTACTGATGATTGTCACGAAGAACAATACAGAAGTCCAGTTAATCAATAACCCTGTATAGATGGGTTCTTTCATTTCTGCGGCAGGGTCAACGACTCCACCCGCATAAAACATACCCAGCACAATGATACTGATAATAGAACTTATCAGTAAAGTCCAACTGGATATTTTTCTTATTTTAGTAACTGCCATAATTCGTTATTATTTTTTGAATTTGACGTTGTATTTGATAACCAAGTCAAGCAAAGAGATAGAAGCATCTTCCATCTGGTTCAAAATAGCCTCCAATTTGCTTAACAAATAGTTATAGAATACCTGAAGAATCAGGGCTACGATCAAACCACCTACAGTAGTAATCAAGGCCACTTTCATACCACCTGCTACAACCGTCGGGCTGATATCACCAACTTGCTCGATTTTATCGAACGCCATGATCATACCTACTACAGTACCCAAGAATCCCAAAGACGGAGCCATTGCGATAAACAATGTGATCCAAGACATATTCTTTTCCAAAAGACCGCCTTGAACACCACCGTAAGAAACGATAGATTTCTCTACAACGTCGATACCTTGGTCAATTCTCATCAATCCTTGGTAAGCGATAGAAGCGATAGGGCCTCTTGTGTCGCGAGCGATAGCTTTAGCGCCTTCAACATCACCTTTGTCTAAAGCATCCTCAATACCTTTCAACAGTTTGCTGGAGTTTGTCTCAGCCAAGTTTAAGTAGATAATTCTCTCTAAGCAGAATGCCAAACCGAAAATCAAAGCGATAGCGACCAAACTCATGAAGTCGGCACCACCTTCGATAAACTTTGTCTTTAATGCTTGATACAGACCTCCTTCAATTGCTGGAGCCGCATCCTGTGCGAATGCTACGGTAGAAGTTCCAAGGGCACATAAACCCAAGAATGCTTTTGCAAATAACTTTTTCATTGTGTGTTTAATTTTTAAGATTAATAATTCTCTTATTTGTTTTTATTTTATTGTTAATTAATTCATGGTATTCTCCACTGCGGAGAGAGCGGGATTCGAACCCGCGAAACCCTTTAGGGGTTTACACGCTTTCCAGGCGTGCCTCTTCAACCACTCGAGCATCTCTCCAATTATTCGCCTAGCTTCTTCTAAAACGACCGCAAAATACGAAAAAATTCCCATATGCAATCTTTTCAGTGCACAAATCTATAGTTTTTGCTTGACATATACACAATATCCGCGAAATAAATTTTGACTTCATTCGAAAAAAAGTGTCTATATGGGTTTATTTAGGCTTTTAAACAATTCTAATGTGTTTTTTCGAGTAGCGTTTACGGTTTCCTCTAGCGTGAGGCCGAATGTTTCCGCCACTTTCTCGGCCGTCTTCCATATGTAAGTAGGCTCATTCCGTCTACCTCTGTAGGGGACTGGTGAAAGATAGGGGGCATCTGTTTCCAAGAGTATCTTTTCAAGATCCGTTTGCCGGATGACTTCGGACAGTTTTGAATTTTTAAAGGTGACAACCCCGTTTATCCCGATCTTGAAGGTGGGCAGTTTCTTTATTTCTTCCAGCTCTTCCGTTGTGCCGGTAAAACTATGAAATACGCCCTTAAGTCTTTCCGCTCCGACTTTATGTATGCATTCCAGAACTTCCGGATATGCGTCACGGGTATGGATGGCTACGGGCAGGTTCAGATCGATGCTCCAACGCAGTTGTTCCTCGAAAACGATTTGTTGCTCCTTCAAATAAGTCTTATCCCAATATAGATCGATCCCGATTTCACCGATACCGCAATAAGTACGTTTAGATAGATAGGATTCCGTTTGTTTTAGGATATCGATATAATTGCTATCCACACTGGTCGGATGCAATCCCATCATAGGGAAAGCGAACTCTGGGTATCGATCGCATAAATCGTGCATTCTGTCAATCGTCGTCAGGTCTACGTTTGGCAGAAGCAGGGTGTCGATACCTGAGTCTTTTGCTTTTTGAGCCAGTTCGTCTTGCTCCGGATCGAAATCCTCCAGATATAAATGGCAATGTGTGTCTATTAAGCTCATGGATTAGGATTGTCTATGCATTAAATGATCACAAACCTCTTTTAGGATCGTTAATTTTTCGGGGGCGACTTGTAAAGCGTTTAAGTTCTCTACGGATGCGTCGTAATAGGCTTGGATTTTATTTTCTGTTAATTGTTTTAGCTGCAATTCGTTGTAGATAGAGGTGAATGCCTGTATCTTTTGAGCCGGGTCGAATTCTTTTTTATCCATCCAGCTACGGAGAGCTTCCGCTTGTTCTTTATTGGCCAGTCTGAGAGCGTTGATCAATAAGAATGTTTTCTTGTTGCAAAGGATATCGCCGCCAATGTTTTTCCCGAAAGTGGCGGTGTCACCATATACATCTAGTAAATCATCTTGCAGTTGAAACGCTAGACCAATATTAATACCAAACGCATATAAATGGTCTGCGTCTTTCTGTGAGGCACCTCCGAGTAAGGCACCTGTTTTAAGGGCGCAGGCCAGTAGTACGGCTGTCTTTAGCCGGATCATCTCGATGTATTCTTCCTCGCTTACATCCATGCGAGACTCGAATTCCATGTCGAATTGTTGGCCGCCACATATTTCCGCTGCGGTTTGCGTAAATAAATCCAACACTTGTTTGAGGTGGCCGTGTTCCGTTGATCCGATTAATTGATAAGCCGCTATTAGCATCGCATCTCCGGAAAGAATCGCCGTATTGGCATTCCATACCTTGTGTACGGTAGGTTTGTTCCTTCTTTTATCAGCTTCATCCATCAGGTCGTCGTGCAGCAAGGTGAAGTTATGGAAAACTTCCAGACCTAAAGCGGGCTTGATCGCATTCTCTATACTATTATTATATATATTACATGCCATCAACGTTAACGCCGGACGTATTCTTTTTCCTCCGAGGGACAAGATGTACTCTATCGGCTCGTATAAGCTCTTGGGAGGATTGGTGAATTGTAGTTGAGAGATCTCGCTTTTTATTCTTTGAAGTATATTCTCGAATGCTAACATAGCTGTATCAATTAATGGAGTTATGAAATAAAAAAAGGCTGCGAAAATGAAGCAGCCTTTTTGATATGTTTAATGTTATACTATTGCAATCTGAACGTGATAGGCACAGTATACTTAACACGTACTGGTTTACCTCTCTGCTTACCCGGAGTCCATTTAGGCATGGTACCGATCACACGAAGAGCCTCTTTGTCCAATGATGGGTCTACACCACGTAATACCTCAGCGTCTACTACTGATCCGTCTCGGTTAACCACGAATGCGCAGATTACACGACCTTGGATACCGTTTTCCTGTGCGATTACCGGATACTTGATTGATTTAGCGATAAACTTCAGCAATTCTGCGTCTCCACCGGGGAACTTCGGCATTTCTTCTACAACTGTAAAGATCTGTTGTGCGGACTCTTCTTCCTCTTCTACAACTGCGGGGGGAGTATAAACAGCCTCCTGCGCTGAGGTTTGGTCATCCTCTGATGATAAGATATCCTGCTGTTCCAATTCAACGTCATCTTCAACAACGTTCAAAACCTCGGTTACAACTGGTGCTGGAGGTGGTGGAGGTGGAGGAGGCGTATTCTCCGGTCTCGTGATTTCCACTTCTTCCTCAGCGATGATGTCTGCTACACCCTCGCTAGCCTGAACGACCATTACATCGCGGGTACTCCATTCGAAGCCCACGAACAAGACAGCTAAGCCCACTACAAATCCCATAAGGATGCTTAGGGTCTTACCTTTCTCAAGGTCCGCTTTCGGTGATTTTTTAATTTCCATACGTTTATAATAATTATAAGTGTTTTTCACTTCTGCAAAAATACAAATTATTTCATATATCAAACAAAAATGAGAGCGATTATATACCTTTTTGGCATTTTTCCCGTTTCTGTTAATGTGAAATCCGTATTTCTGAGATTTGCGGGTGTAAAGTAAAAACATTTTTCCGAATTAATGTATCTTTGAACGATTTTTTGCATGAAAATATGAGAAATAAACTATTTATACTGATTTTATTCGTTGTTACACTGTCTGTCTCAGCGCAAAACGGGAGCGAGGCGTATACTTTCTTACGTTTTCCGACCTCGACCCGGGCTAACGCCTTGGGTGGGCATACCGTGGCGTTGGTAGAAAGAGATCCTTCACTTATTTTCCATAATCCGGCGTTGCTAGGCGCGGAGATGGATGGGATGATCAACTTGAATTATATGAATTACATCTCGGATATCAACGTAGGGAGTGCCTTGTTCACGAAAGCGCATGGCGAGAAAGGGGCTTGGGGCGTAGGCGCTACGTTTATAAGCTATGGCGATATCCAGGAGGTGTTGCCGGATAATGTCGTGACCGGAGCGAGTCTTTCGGCGAAAGATATCAGCGTAAATGGTTTCTACTCCCGCGACTTGAGCGAGCGTTGGCGGGGTGGATTGTCGTTGAAGTTCTTGTATTCGGGCTTGGCTGATTATACCTCTATCGGTTTATGCGTGGATGCGGGATTGAGTTATTATAATTCGGATAAGGGTTTTTCTTTTGGTTTCGCCTTGAAGAATATCGGCGCGCAACTGAAAGCTTACGAGGATGAGCGACAAAAGATGCCTTGGGATATCCAGATGGGTATCACGCAGAAAATGGCGCATGCCCCGATTCGTTTTTCTTTGACGGCCCAATACTTGAACCGTTGGAAGTTCGATTATATCGATAATACGGATAAAGAGTATGACGGGGATTCTTTCGTTAAGACGTTGGCGAAGCATTTTATCATCGGCGTGGATTTTATCCCGTCCGAGAACTTTTGGGTGGGCGTAGGATTCAATCCGAAGGTCAATATGGATATGAAGTTGAAAGGCGGGGGAAGTTTCTCCGGCTTCTCGGCTGGCGCAGGCGTAAGGATCAAGATGTTTGACGTGGGCTTCTCGCTGGCGAAATATCATCCGTCCGCCATGTCGATGATGATTAGCGTATCTACGACCTTGGCCGATTTTAAGAAGGTGACAGAATAAACCTATACATTAATATATATATGAAGAAAATAGTTATCGCTATAGACGGCCACTCTTCCAGTGGCAAAAGTACCATGGCAAAAGATCTTGCCAAGGAGATCGGATATACGTATATCGATACGGGTGCCATGTATCGGGCCGTGACTTTGTATTGCATCCAGCATGGATTTTTTGAGGGAGAGAAGATTAAGGAGGAAGAGCTGAAGGCTTCTATCCATGATATCGATATTTCATTTCGTTTGAACGCGGAGACCGGCCGGCCAGATACCTATTTGAACGGTGTGAATGTAGAGAAAGAGATCCGTGGCATGGAAGTGGCGGATAAAGTGAGTCCGATAGCCACTCTAGGCTTTGTGCGCCGTGCGTTGGTCGCTAAGCAACAAGAGATGGGGAAGGCGAAAGGCATCGTGATGGATGGCCGTGATATCGGTACGGTCGTATTCCCGGATGCGGAGTTGAAGCTTTTCGTGACGGCCTCGCCGGAGGTACGTGCCAAGCGCCGGGTCGATGAGCTGGAGGCGAAGGGGATCCCCGCTTCTTACGAGGAAGTGCTGGAGAATGTGAAGAAGCGGGATTATATAGATTCAACCCGGGAGGAAAGTCCTTTGAGACAGGCGGATGATGCCTTGGTGCTGGATAATTCCCATATGACCTTGGACGAGCAAAAGGCTTGGTTGCTGGAACAATATCATAAAGCGATCGGTTCATAAACGAGTGCTTGGAGTTTCCTATAAAGAAAACTTTTGTCTCTTCGAATGAAAACTGTAGTTTCGTTACTAGGAAACAAAAGTTTCTCTTAGGGAAAACTCTAGTTTTGTTATGAAGAAACTTTAGTTTCTTGTGATTGAAAATTAAGAAAACTGTAAGTGCTTGTTTGTTAATGATATTATAGATATGATAGAAGTCGAGATAGATAAAGATTCCGGATTCTGCTTTGGGGTTGTTACCGCCATAGAAAGCGCGGAGCGGGAGCTGGGTAATACGGATACGCTGTATTGCCTAGGCGATATCGTTCATAACAGTTTGGAGGTGGAGCGGTTGGAGCATATGGGGCTGCATACGATCGATCATGATGGCCTTTCAAAGTTGAGAGACCGGAAGGTGTTGCTCCGGGCGCATGGCGAGCCACCTTCTACCTATTCTTTAGCGAAGCGAAACAATATCACGATTATAGATGCTACTTGCCCGGTTGTCTTGCGTTTGCAGCGCAAGATCCATAAATGTTATCAAGAGACCCGGGCGAATAACACCCAGTTGGTTATCTATGGAAAGAAAGGCCATGCGGAGGTGAATGGCTTGGTGGGGCAGACGGAAGGTACGGCGATTGTTATCGAGAAAATAGAAGACCTCGATCGTCTGGACTTTACCCGTGCGATCAGTCTGTTTTCCCAAACCACGAAGTCCTTGGATGGATTCAAGGCGGTAGTGGCTGAGATCAAGCAGCGGATGGCGGAAGGGGTGGAGTTTAATTATTACGATACGATTTGCCGTCAGGTGGCGAATCGTCTTCCGAATATAAAAGCGTTCGCCTCCAGCCACGATTGGGTCTATTTTGTGGCCGGTCGTAAAAGTTCCAACGGAAAGATGCTGTTCGAGGAGTGCCGGAAAGCGAACCCGAATACGCTTTTTATTTCCGAGGTATCAGAGATTACCGAGCCTTTGCCCGAGGGCGTGCGCCGGGTCGGGGTTTGCGGCGCTACATCCACTCCCAAGTGGTTGATGGAGGAAGTGGCGGTCCGGATCAAGGAACTGAATGCTTCGGAATGATATTTTGATTAAAATTACGTGAACTTTCCGGGAGAAAGACAGAAGGATAACTAAATATTTACTACTTTTGCCGGAGAACATTAAAATCAATGACGCTATGTCTACAGTAAAGTGTGTTGGTATTTTAACGTCCGGAGGTGATGCCCCGGGAATGAATGCCGCTATTCGTGCGGTAACACGTTCCGCTATTTATAACGGAATGAGAGTGAAAGGTATTTACCGTGGTTACAAAGGGTTGATCCTAGATGAGATTGAAGAGTTTAAGACACAAAATGTCAGTAATATAATTCAGCGCGGTGGAACAATTCTTAAGACCGCCCGTTGCGTGGAGTTCAAGACTCCCGAGGGACGAAAACAGGCCTATGATAAGTTGCAAGAGCATGGGATCGATGCCTTGATCGCTATCGGTGGTGACGGAACGTTGACGGGAGCGCGTATTTTCGCTCAGGAGTTTAATTTCCCGATCGTAGGATTGCCGGGTACGATTGATAATGACTTGTATGGCACGGATACGACGATCGGTTATGATACGGCCTTGAACACGATCATGGAATGCGTGGATAAGATCCGTGATACCGCTACCTCGCATGATCGTCTGTTCTTTGTGGAGGTTATGGGGCGCGATGCGGGTTTCTTGGCGTTGAACGGAGCGATCGCTTCTGGCGCCGAAGCCGCTATTATCCCGGAAATCTCCTTGGAGAAAGACCAATTGGCCGAGATGATCGAGAATGGATTCCGTAAGTCCAAGAACAGTAGTATCGTATTGGTTGCCGAAAGTGAGGTAACCGGTGGCGCTATGGGTGTCGCTGAGCGTGTGAAGAAGGAATATCCGCAGTTCGACGTGCGTGTCTCTATTTTAGGTCACTTGCAGCGTGGTGGTTCTCCTACGGCACAAGACCGGATCTTGGCGACTCGTATGGGTGTGGCCGCGATCGATGCCTTGTTGGATGACCAGCGTAACGTGATGATGGGTATCCAGAACGACCAGATCGTCTATGTACCGTTCTCTAAAGCGATCAAGAATGATAAGCCTATTAACCGGGATTTGTTGAACACGCTCCGTGTTTCTTCAATCTAAATAAGGCATATATTTATACGAATAGGAACCCGGATGTAGCGATTGCGTACATCCGGGTTTTTTATTTGAAGAACCTGATATCATGAAGAAGTATAGCGGCGTGGCCTTGCATGTAATCGTATTTGTCTTTCTGTTTATCTTCTTGAGGATATTCAGTGAGTACCACTTTTATTGTGTCGAGCAGAACCAGTTATTTCAGTTGACTCCCTTTTTTATTATCGATAAGTTGATGCAACCGGGAGGTTTAGCGATGGTTCTTTCCGGTTGTTTGGTGCAGTTCTTCATTCTCCCGAATGTGGGAGCTATGATAACGGCGGCCCTGCTGACAGGCCTAGGGGCCTTGTTCTGGGCGATCTTGAGGCGGATCGATCCGCGAAGCCATGGTATTTTATGGGCTTGGCTTCCTGTCCTATCCTTGTTGTTTGTGCAATGGGATTTTAATTACAGGTTTCAAGGAACGGTAGCCTTCGGTATGATGCTGCTTGCTTTATATCTCGTTTTAGTGATAAGGAATTTCATACCTCGTTTGATAGCAAGTCTGTTTGCCTCCCTGTTACTCTTTGGGTTGGCCGGGCCGGTCTCTTTGTTGTTTGCCTTGTCCATGATGGGATACGAGGCCATGAGCCGGACGCCCCGTTGGTATTATTCTGCGATTTTACTGATGATCGTGTTGATCTTGGGTGGATTATGTGTGCGTTACTCGGTGATCGGAGAATACCGCTTTGTCTTTTTACCGGATAGTTATTATTATTTCCGTTTGGTGCCGGATAAGGTAATTTATTTCTCATGGATCGCTTTCTATGCGGCGCTGGTTGTAACCTGCCTCTGTAAAAACAAGGAATCATGGGCTGGTAAAAAGCGTCTAGCGCTGGGAATCTCCCAATTCATTATCTTAGGGCTTATCTTCTGGAAAGGCTTCGATCTATATGGCGAACAGAAATCATACCGCTTGAAGATGATGGACTATTTTACCCGGACAGAGCAATGGGACCGGATCTTGGTATCATGCAAGGAGCCGACCACTAATCAACTCTATTTATGTTACCAAAATATGGCTTTGGCTCGGAAAGGTATTCTGGCGGATGAGGCGTTTAAGTACACGCAGCACGGGCCTCGTGGATTAATGGTGGCATGGAATAAATCGACTACCATATCCGCCTTGCTGAGTGATGTTTATTTTACGATGGGAAATGTCGCCGCGGCTCAAGAGATGGCTTTCGAAAGTAATATTGGTGCCTTATGTGATGGAAATCCCCGCATGACGCAACGTTTGGTACAAACGAACTTGATTTATGGAGCCTATCCGGTTGCGGAGAAATATATCGCTGTCTTAGAGAATACTTTCTATTATAAGGATTGGGCCAAAGCGCAGCGGAAATTCCTGTATAATGATGAGGCGGTCGAGACAGATCCTCTATTGGGGAATATGCGCAGGAACCTGCTAGCTGAGAATCATCTGATCCAGATGGATGGATTCGACACGGACTTGATTCGCTTGGCGGAGCAGAATCCTTCCAATAAAGCCGCTTTCCACTATGCCGGCGTATTCTATCTTTTAGCAAAAGATGTGACGCGCTTTAAGACGTTGGTGGAAACCTATTACGGAACGGATTTACTCCCTTCTTTACCGGTCTCTTTTCAAGAGGCGGTCATCATCCTATCGGAGAAAGATCCGGATTACTGGAAACGTTTCGGTGTCTCGGAATCTATCGTAGGGCGATTCACCGATTATAAGAGGCAAGTGCTCGCTGGGCGGAATAATAGTAATGCGCTGCCCGGTTTGATGTATCGCTCTTATGGCGATACGTATTGGTATTATTATATGTTTAAATAGGAGATGAGAAAAATGTATATAATAAGATGTATATGTCTGTGGATGATTCTGGGCTTGATGGCTTGTTCCGGTCCGGTACGTATACAGAAGAATCTGGAAGTCAAGCCGGAGATCTTTCCGGATTATGCGGATGTGACAATCCCGCCGAATATAGCTCCCTTGAATTTTAAGCTGAAAGACGCTTGCGCTGAGGCCCGTGCCATTCTCGAATGTGGCCCGGAGAAATTAGAGATCAAGACCGGGAAAGACGCTTGTTTCGTGATCCCGGCCTCCGGTTGGAAAAGGCTGTTGCGTGCCGCTTCCGGGAATCATCTGAATGTAACCGTACAAGCCTTCGTGAATGATGAATGGATTGCGTATGCCCCCTTCATCATCAAGGTGGCGAAGGAGCCGGTCGATGGTTGGTTGGCTTATCGTTTAATCGAACCGGGCTATGAGTTGTGGAACCGTATGGGTATCTATCAACGTAACTTGGAAAATTATACGGAGAACGCGATCATCGAAAATAAGATGAGCGGCAATAACTGTATGAACTGCCATTCTTTCTGTATGCAGAATCCGGAGAAAATGCTTTTCCATATGCGTGAGACCTACTCTTGTACCTTATTGATCGATGGAGATAGGGTGGAGAAGCTGAATACGAAGACCGATCAGACCCTTTCTCCACTGGTCTATCCTTCTTGGCATCCTTCCGGAAAATATGTCGCTTTCTCTGTGAATAAAACCAAGCAAGCGTTTCATATGAACGATAGGAATCGGGTGGAGGTATTCGACTCGGCTTCGGATGTGGTCGTCTATGATACGCAAAAGCATGAGATCGTGACTTCTCCGCTGCTGTCTTCAGAGGGAGCGTTCGAGACTTTCCCTACATTTTCCCCGGATGGAAATACGCTCTATTTCTGTTCGGCTAAATCCCGTACGATGCCCAAGGAATACGATCAAGTGAGATACGATCTATGCTCTGTCTCATTCGATCCCGCTACACGCCGTTTCGGGACGGTAGTCGATACTTTGTATAAGGCATCGGAGATCGATAAAAGCGTTTCTTTTCCCCGGGTTTCCCCGGATGGAAAGTATTTGCTCTATACCTTGTCCGGTTATGGGAATTTCTCTATTTGGCATAAGGATGCCGATTTGTACATGATTGATTTATCGACTCTGCGAAGTTATCCATTGGAGGCGGCGAATAGCGACGATGTGGAAAGCTATCATTCATGGAGTAGCGATAGCCGTTGGATCGTGTTTAGCAGCCGGCGGATGGATGGTTTGTATACAAGACCGTTTATCGCTTATATCGATGAGAAAGGACAGGCTTGCAAACCTTTCCTGTTACCCCAGAAGGATACGGATTTTTATTTTCGCTTTATGAAATCCTACAATATACCTGAATTCATCACAGGAGAGGTAAAGAGACAAGGACGCACGTTGGCCGTGAAAGCGAAAGAAGATAAAGGAATTGATGTAAGGTTCAAGTGAAAAAGAGTGTCGCATGATCCGATCGTGCGACATTCTTATACTTTTATTTCGTAGCGATATGATCCAAGAATAGATCAATCATTCGTTTGGCTGCCACGAAAGAGCTGATCTCGTTGTTCAAGACTTGCTTCTCTGTTTGTTCCAGCATGCCTTCTACCGCTGGGTTATGGTAGAACTTATCCCGCAACGTGTCGTTGATGCTTTCGTACATCCAGTATTTAGCTTGCTCGTTACGTTTATAGTTGAAGTAGCCATTCTTTTTGGTGAACTCCATATACTCTCCGACCATATCCCATATTTCCTTGATACCTATGTTGTAATAACCGGAATAAGTCAATACTTTCGGGAACCAACCTGATTCCGAAGGTGGGAAAAGATGCAAAGCGTTCCGGAACTGAGCGGCGGCGAGATTCGCCTTATCGATATTGTCTCCATCCGCTTTATTGATAATAATACCGTCCGCCATTTCCATGATACCTCGCTTGATACCCTGCAATTCATCGCCGGTACCGGCAAGTTGGATCAATAGAAAGAAGTCCACCATAGAATGTACGGCCGTCTCGCTTTGTCCAACACCCACGGTCTCTACGAATACGGTGTCGAAACCGGCGGCCTCGCATAATACGATCGTCTCACGGGTCTTACGGGCGACCCCCCCTAAGGAGCCTGCGGATGGTGAAGGACGGATAAAGGCGTTTTTCTCTCTCGACAAGGCCTCCATACGAGTCTTATCTCCTAGGATACTACCTTTCGAGCGTTCGCTACTCGGGTCGATCGCTAGTACGGCAAGCTTACGCCCTTGGTTGATCAAGTGCATGCCGAAAGAGTCGATAGAGGTACTCTTTCCCGCTCCGGGAACACCCGTAATACCGATACGGACCGATTTTCCGGCGAAAGGCAAACATTTCTCGATAATCTCCTGCGCCACCTGCTGGTGCTCATGCTTAGAGCTTTCCACCAAGGTAACCGCTTGACTGAGTATCGTGATATTCCCTTTTAAGATACCTTCCACGAATTCGGAAGGCGTATATACCTTGCGTTGGGCACGCTTTTTTATATAAGGATTTACGGTAGGGACATCCGCAATGCCCTTATTCACTTTCAATCCCTTGTACTGATCATCGTTTTCTGGATGTTCCATATTAATAATTCATTATTTATATGCGGTGACCTTGATCAAGCGAATAGGCCCGTTCGGGTCGTTGCATACGACATTAATAAGTGCTTCAAGTTTTGTCTTTATCTCTTTCGGTCGCAAGGTTACTTTGAAAGTAGCGGTCGCTCCCGGTTTAAGTTCTTTCTTGCCGCCGGACAAATCGACACGCTCATCATCACAAGTGACGCTGTAGATCGTGAGCGGAGTCTTTCCGGCATTCGTAATCTCAAATGTACCCGATACCTTACCACCGATCAACGGAACGATGTTTTTCTTGTTCGGTAGCTTGCCGAATTCCAGTAAAGTGCCGGATAATTCCGCTATTGGGGCTTGGGCTTTATCCGCAGCGGATAGTTTGCTGAAATTATCGATCACGTTGGCGGAGATCTGGATATCTCCGGATACTTCCTTCTTTCCGGCGTTCTGTACCATGACCGGCAAAAGCGTAGAGACTCGTCCTTTTCGCTTCAAGACCTTGGCATCCATAAGGATCGTAATGGCACCGACCTCGTCCGGTTGAAGGGTAGCCGGGTTCACCTGTACGTTGAGATAGTGAGGTACTTTACCCAGATGAATCGTAGCCGAGGTCTTTCCCTCGTTCTTAATGTTGATCTTCTCGCCCAACGTTTCCTCCGGACGGATACTGCTGAATAGAACAGTCTTCGTATGCAGCTTCAGATCACCGATAGAATAAGGATACGTAAAGACCGGCTGCGAAGGTTTCGGGGTGACATTTCCTTTAATGGCTAGGCTGTAACTCCCTTTCTTTCCATTGCTGAATATCGATACGGTTTTATAAAACGGGCCGGGGCGTCCTTTCGGATTATACGTTATCTTAACTTCACCGGTCTTACCGGGAGCGATCGGCGACTTGGTCCATTCCGGCCGTGTACAACCGCATGACGCGGTAACACGGGTGATGACCAAAGGGGCGTCTCCCGTATTCTTTATCGTGAAAGTATGACTGGCGAATCCATCGGCCTCGGCTATTGTCCCGAAATTATAAGTCAACTCGTCCGACAAGATTTGGGCGCCTTGTTGTGCCCAAGCTGTCGTTATAGATATAATTGCTGTAAGAGCAAGGATCAACCTTTTTATATTCAGCATTCCAATTGGGGGTTTTTTACGTATTTCTTATTCAACCTCTCCCCGGATGTTCATGATGAAGCTTCCGGTTTTCCCGTTACTGTATACGGAAATGGTCTTCGTGAAAGGACCCGGACGTCCTGCCGGATCGAAAGTAACCTTGATCTGGGCTTTCTTACCCGGAGCTACCGGTTCTTTCGGCCATTCCGGGGTCGTACATCCGCAAGACGCGATTACACGTGTAATGACCAGAGGCATATCGCCCGTATTGGATACTTCAAACGTATGGGATACTTTTCCGTCTGCTTCCTTGATGGTACCAAAATCGAAACTGGTTGTTTCCGCGGAAATAACTGCTTTCTTCTGAGCTGAAGCCATTCCTGTCGCTAACAGGATCGCCATGAAAATAAAAACTATTTGTTTCATCTTATCGTTTAGTTTTAATTCGAATTACAAAGATAGTCATTTCAATTGAAAGTTGAGAATTGAAAATTGAAAATTAGAGGAAGATAACGCTTCTTGCGATGCCCATTCTTACCTTCTTACGGTGCCCATTCTAACCTCCTTATACTGGGCATTGTAAGGAGGTTAGAACGGGCATTGTAAGAAAAAGCTTGTTTAGGGCATGATCCGCAAGCTTTCTCCGGCGGTGTGCGACACGAATTCCGGGGCGTACATACATTGAATAGTACTGATACCTCCGGCGTATTCGCCGCTACGGGATACGTAGACCGGATATTCCAAGACAAACGTACCTTCCGGCAGACGATTGATGAAGAAATTCTCGGATACGTCTTTCGGGGATCTGTAATACCAGATACCGTCTCTTGATTCCGGGCCGGAAAGTTGATCGGCCGGTTCGAAGCAGCCCGCACGTAGATCTTTCAAGAATACGTAATTCATTTCACGGTCTGTCCGGATCGTTAGCCGAACGATTACCTTGTCTCCGATGCGGAGCGGTTGCTCCGGTGTTATGGGACGGATTTGGCGGTTGGTACCGTTATTGGTCTCGACGAATAATTTCTTCTCGACACTCAACACCCCTTTTTGTCCTTTTACCTTGTCGATCTCTTGGAAGTATTGCTCGTAAACAGCTCCCCATGCCGGCGTGTTTCCTTCCTTGCGGATCGAGAGCACGGGATTGGCGGAACTATTTGCCGGCTCGTTCGGAAGTATCGTTTTGAGGTAACCGGTGGCGATTTCCCCTTCCGCGGTACTATAGGTCTTGCCGTCCCATGTCGCTACACAAGTGTTTTGCGTGTTCAGCCAATCACTACCCGTGAGTAGCAAGGCGTAAATGGCGTTTACCGTGGCGGGTACGGATTCCCAGTTTTGTGTACGTTTCTGGTTTAGCAACCATTGTTTCATCCGGTTTGTATTCTGGGTATCCGGCGCGATCTCGTTAAAGACGGACATTAATAAGCAATGCGTGTCGATCGGTGAGGTGAAATAATCACTCCCCCTGCGGTTGTTTGCCCAATACATACCTTTCTCCTCGGAGATCGTAGCGGTCTTCTTTAGTCCTGTCAGGATCGCTGTCGCCACCTCCTTTTTACCGTTTCGATGCATTAACAAGGCGATTTCGCCCTTACTGATTAAGGAATATTGATTCCAGTGCTTCTCCGCTTGGTTCGTATAGAAACGGATCGCTTCCCGGGCGTCTCCCAGTTCCGGGATATCCCGGTAGGAACTGCGGACGAATAAGAACTCTACCTGCTCCGGCGAGGGCCATGCGTTTTGCCATTTCTTATCGTATTTCAGCAAGTTCTCATAATCCGTTTGCATACTTTTGTCCAAGAACTTGAGGGCCTTCATTTGCATCTCTTTCTCCGCTTGCCCATATTGGATCGCGTTTAGCTGTACAAGCTGTGACATACCTTTCAGGATAGAAAGAGTGATCGCACGGCTTGCGGGGAAACCTTTGAACCAGCTCCATCCACCCTCTTCGTTCTGTTGTTGGATCAGTTGTTGCAAGGCCGCTTCCCGTAATCCGTCCGCACGGTTTAGGTCGAACAATAAAGACAAGCGTTGTTTTTGCTCTGTCTCGTTATCGGCGGCCAGTACCCAAGGCGTCTCTTCCAAGAGTATGTTCTTCAGCTCTTGGTTCTTTTCCAAGTTTGAATAGAGGGTAGAGGCATTCCCTCCTTGGGCGGTCCATTGGTTGATCACTTTCTGGATGCGGGGATGGGCTTGGGCGATATAGGAAGCCAACGTATTGCTGTAATAAGCGGCAAACCAAGATAAGATATTATCATTGTTCGGCTGTGTGATCGTCGGTAATGCCTGTACCGCGTACCAAATCGGATTCCCGGTCATCTCCAGCGTGAGACGGAACGGTGTCGCTCCCTCCGAGTTCCCGGAGATACGGATTTGTTTCTCTCCTTCCTTGAGCAAATAGAACGGGGTACTTTCCGTGATAAGCAATTGATTGGAAAGAACCGGTACGATCTGCTGCTCCCCGTCGCTTCCCTTTTCAGAGTCGGCTAGGATACGTACGCCCAGTAGGCTG
Source organism: Parabacteroides sp. AF21-43 (assembly GCF_003635435.1). Taxonomy (NCBI): domain Bacteria; kingdom Pseudomonadati; phylum Bacteroidota; class Bacteroidia; order Bacteroidales; family Tannerellaceae; genus Parabacteroides; species Parabacteroides sp. AF21-43. The sequence continues at coordinate 66,756 of NZ_QTMG01000007.1, forward strand.
ATCTGTTTGGGGACCGGGATTATCCAGCTTACAGTAGCGATGCTATCCGGTTGCAACTCAAACGGACGTTGTGACTTGCTCAAGCAGATAATCGGTTGGTCTGTAGCGGGATCGAATAGTTCGATGCGTACACGGCCGGATACCGCTTCCTTGGAATTGTTGATGACTTGCGTGCTGATGCTGACCTCATCCCCTTGGCGGACGAAACGAGGCAGATTCGGTAGAACCATCAAGGGTTTGCTGCTAATGACCTCTTTCGTAAGCAGACCGTATTTTAGGTCTTTGGTGTTGGCCAACATCTGTAGTTTCCAAGTCGTGTTACTTTCCGGCAGGGTGAAATTTACGAATACGTCTCCTTCCTCGTTCGTTTGTAAGGTCGGGTAGAAAAAGGCGGTTTCCGCGAAGTTCTGCCGGATTTGCTCCGGACTTATCGGCTGGCTGCTCTCTTTGGCGAAAGGATCGGATAGGCTGAACACGGGTTCCCCTTCCGTAGATTCCACACTAGGCTCTTCTAACACGGCGCTGTCTTCCATGATGTTCATGGATTCCGCCACTACTGGGGCTGCTGCGGATTTCAGCATGATACCACCCGTGGCGAAAGCCCGGTTGCTGGAACCGTATCCTCGTATGACAATCTCATTGAATAGACCGAACCAATTTAAACGGTCATACTGATATTGAGGTACTTTTATATACTTGGCCTCTGTCTGGTCATATTGATAACTACGCTGGAATCCGGCTCCGGTTGAGAAACGGGGAGCTTGTAGCAAGATCGTTCGCCGCGGGGAGAAATACCAATTGAATGGTATGATTTTATCTAGCGAGGCATCATACATGCTGGTCAGTACCTCGGCGGATACGATCGTGGAGTCTGCGTCGGTGATACGGAATTTCCAGCTCTCTTTACTTCCCGGAAGTAAACGATCCCGGAAGGTTATCGGCTTGATGGTTAATTGCCGGTTGGGTAGCTGAAGTTCTACGGGTACTTGTGTGATATATAGCTCACCCTCTTTTACGAACGTAAAGGATACGATGATTCCCTCTCCATATTCCGGCTTGAACGGGATCTTAAACCGATGGTTCGCGTCGCTTAGCTTTATCAACTCGTGATGGATGCGGTTATTTCCGGCAAACCATTCATAGAGTACGTAGGCGTCCTTGTCGGAGGTGCCGAATACGATCTCCGCTTCCTCCCCGGGTAAACAAGTTGTCTTCTCTTTCAGCAGCCAAGTATGGGTAAATACGGGAGGACGCTTGTCGTTCTTTCCGTATAGGATGAAATCGGACTGGTTTTTACTGGGTCGTCCTTGGCTATCTTTGGCTTCTACTAAAATGCGATAACGTCCGGAGGGCAATGGGTTGAAAATAGCCGGACTGATCTCCTTGCCACTGGTAAAGCTACCGGAAGCTACTTGCTTGCCTTCTTTATAGCTCTCTCCGCTGTTCTTATCGGATCGGTTTGCGATCAGTTCTACGATCTTGAAAGTACCGGAGGTGGAAACCATCTCCCCATTGATTGTCCGGGCTTCGACTACGGCTTTTACTGAGTCTTTCTCGATTTGTGGCGGTAGGTTCGTGAATAAGACGATACTGGATTCTCCTACCGAGAAAGTGTAATTCGCCTCTTGGGTCTCTCCCTTGCTATCGGTTACGGTAGCCGATACCTCGTAGGTCTGGTATGCGGAAGCGTATGGATTCGTATCCTCCTCTTTTTGGGGACGGAAAGATACGTTGAATGTCCCATCGCTGGAAAGGGTGGTACTCCCTTCCGCAACTTGTGTCGGAGCGCTCGGACGGAAATACCTCCACAACAGGAAGGGCCTGCGTGTAATACGCCAAGTGACATCTCCGCTGGGCAGTGACACGCCGGAGAATGTAGCCGCCTTGCCTTGTATGGTAACGGAATCGCCGAAAGCGATATCGCCCTTGATTGGGAGGAAGTACGCTTGGAAAGTCGGACGTTTGTATTCCTCTACATGAATATATACGCTCATCTGTCCGGTACTTAACCGGAAGACGCCGCTTAGGGTCTGTTTGGGGAGGGAGAACTCTCCGTTAAAGGAACCGAACTCATTGGTCGTGACTTTCTTCTGGGTTATCTCTTTCCCGTTAGCGTCGTATAAGGTCACCGTAAAAGGCTGTCCGGCCACGGCATGCGGGTCGTTCGAGTCTTTTACATAGGCGAGGCCTTTGAAGAAAATGGTTTGTCCCGGACGGTAAAGCCCACGGTCCGTAAAGATAGAGACTTCTATCGGGTTCTTTTCCGGTTTGTGGCCGGAACCCATCGGATAGATATTTGTCAACATAGCGTTGGTATCTCCCGGTCTGCTGGCTTGGAACGCCAATACTTGACTGTTCGCTGGAAGCGTGGCCAAGCCTTCCCGGTCTGTCTTGACGGTACCCAGTTCTTGCAAGCTACGACGCTGACCTCCGTAATAGGTAACGATAGCCCCATCAACAGGCTTCCCGCTAAGATAGTCGGTAACCATGACCTCTTGTTTATTACCGGAAAGATTACGATAGATCGCGGCCAATCGGGTTACGCTAACCGTATTGATCGTCTTTAGCTGTTGTCCGGGTACGGTTACGACACATTCATACAATCCCGGTTGATCCATAGATATATGTAAGGTCGTATCTTGCTGCGAATAGGTGTTGGGCAGTAGCAAAGAGAATGTCTTCTCATTTACGAGTTGTCCCAAGGTGCTGCTACTTGATTTTTTTGCGGATGTATGGGCTGCCGCTTGTAAAGGTGTTTTCGAGCTTCGATAGATTTGTACGATGACTTTCTGTACATTCTTATATTCCAGCTTGATCCCCAGTTGCTGTCCCGGATAAACCGTATTGTTTGTAGATGCGGATAAAGTAGGTTGTTCCAATTGTGCCAAGCGATTCTTTAAGATAGCCGTGCGAGGGTAACCGGAATACCGCTTGATACCCTCCTCGCATAGTTTCACCTCTTCCGCTTTGATAGAATCCCATTGGGTAGAGACGTAACGAAACATACTGCCACTAACCAAATCCAATTTAGCGATTAAGATCTCGGCTGCATAGTTTTGAGAAGCTAAGTTCCTGTAAAGCTCATCCAATGCGTTCATGTAAGCCACGAAAGACTCTTTATCCCTTTTATCCCCGTAAAGGAATCGTAGGTAATCCAATTCCGTAAGGAGGACCGATTTCATATTTGGCTCCTTATTTTGAAAGGCGATCAAGTCTTTATAGATCTGTACGGTTGGTTGGATGTCTAGTGCCCGGAAGGCAAGGAACTCATAGAGGGTCGGACGCAGGGTTTGCGAGTCCTTTCCGATCTCCAGAATATCCTTGAACTTGCTGACAGGCGTATTTTGCAATAAAGCCGTAGGTCGCAATGATAAATCGATCTCTTCCTTGATCTTATCCGTGAATAAGTTGGAAGTCCATACCCGGATATCCTCCGGGATATAACCGCTTAATTGGGTTCTTTGGTTGATGGTCCACTGGTTCCGTTGGAAGTAGTTCTGATACATCTCCGCCAGCATGGAATGTAATACCGCCACGGAAGCCGAGTCGGCGCAACTGTTGGTGTAATTCTCCACCTCCTTGATCAGTTCCGGGAACTGATCATCGTTTACCTCCATCTGTTCTTTCATTTTAAGGATAAGATTCTTGATCACCATAGGGGTATTCTTATCGTTTATAGCTTGCGTGATAACAGAACTTTTTTGTTGAGGCTGGGCGGCCCGGCTATACATAATAACCGCCGAGATGCCGCAAAGTATCAGGGCAGATAAAATAATTGCTCTTATCTTCATATCTTTTGGGTTTTATAAGTTTAACAATAAACCTTTCCTATATAGATACAAAGAAAGAGCAAAAAGTTGTAAAACGTACGTTAATGTTTACTTTTTACGCACATAAGTGATGTAGGTGTAGGGGTAAGGATTCTTCTCGTCTGCGGGATGTTCCTCACGTTCAGTCTCTTCCCAAAGGTCCCAGTTTACGACGGGAAAGAACGAGGTAGCGTCGGGAAACTCATGATGGATGCGGGTAATATACATTTTGTCGGCTATTCTCAAAGCCTGTCTGTAGACCAACGCGCCGCCAATGATGAATATCTCGTCCTCTTTCTCACATAAATCCAGAGCGGCCCCCATAGACTCGCAAGCGAAACAATTCACGAAACCAGCCTCGGGCATAGTCGTCAATACGACATTCTTCCGATTGGGCAGTGGCGCTACAGGGAGAGACTCGAATGTCTTACGTCCCATGATTACCGCATGTCCCGTGGTTAATTCCTTGAAACGCTTCATGTCTGAAGGCATGTGACATAATAATTGCTGATTCTTTCCGATCGCGCTTTTATCTGCGATTGCTGCGATGATAGAAATTGTACTCATAGACTTATTGATTTATGATTTGTAATTTATGATTTATGAATTAACTGTCAACTGTCCATCGTCAACTGCCAATTCTCAGACGGCCACTTCTCCCTTGATGTGGGGATGCGGGTCGTATCCGGTCAAATTGAAATCCTCGAACTTAAAATCGAAGATGCTCTTTACGTCTGGGTTGATCTCCATACGTGGCAACGCACGTGGCTCACGTGTCAATTGTAACTTAACTTGCTCCAAATGGTTGCTGTAGATATGGGCGTCTCCCAACGTATGAACAAAATCTCCCGCTTTAAGGCCGGTAGCTTGTGCCATCATTTGTAATAACAAGGCATAGGAGGCAATGTTGAACGGAACGCCAAGGAAAATATCCGCGCTACGTTGATACAATTGTAGGCTCAACCGTCCGTTCGCCACGTAAAACTGGAAGAAAGCGTGGCAAGGAGGCAGGTTCATGTTGTCTAAGTCCGCCACGTTCCATGCGCTTACAATGATTCGTCGTGAATCCGGGTTATGCTTGATCGTCTCCACGGCCTCGGTGATCTGGTCGATAGATCCTCCTTTATAATCCGGCCATGACCGCCATTGGTAACCGTATATATGCCCAAGGCTACCATCCGCGTCGGCCCACTCGTTCCAGATGCGTACGCCATGATCTTGCAGATATTTTACGTTGGTATCTCCATTCAGGAACCATAACAATTCGTAGATGATAGACTTCAGATGCAGCTTCTTGGTAGTGAGTAGCGGGAATCCCTCTTCCAGATTGAACCGCATCTGATGACCGAATACGCTGATCGTTCCCGTACCCGTCCGGTCTTCTTTTCTAACTCCCTCGGTAAGCACTCTATTGAGCAGCTCTAAATATTGTTTCATTACTCACTTATTACAATAGTGTGCAAATGTACAAAAGTGAATCGTATTATACTAGAATAACGGGTCAAAATATGAAATCGGTTGAGGATTCAAACGGTTTCTTCATGTATCCTTGGCTGTTTCTTCGGGAGGTATTAGGGGATTTGTATGAAGGTCTAGCTTATTTATCATCTGTTGGACGATCATCTACCAACTGTTGCATGATCTTCCAACGGCTGTTGCATGATCATCTACCAATTGGTGGATGATTAAGATGTCAAGAGGAATGGTGTAGTACTTCGAGTAGAAATCGGTAAGGATTCCCGAGAAAATGCGTAAGGATATTGGACCTCATGTGGATAGAATGCGTATCTTTGCCCGAAGAATAACATTTATTAATTTTAAAGGAAAGAGATGAAAAAACTTTGTTTTGCGGTCATGGCAATGTGTATGTTATTGTCATGCGGAGGTAAGAATGAGAAGGGGGCGGCTACGGAAGAGGCCACTCTTTCTGGTTTGATGAAGTCGGATTTTGTATCTGAGGTAGATGGTAAGCCGACTGCTTTGTATGTGTTGAAGAATAAGAAAGGGGCTGAGGCTTGCGTAACGAATTGGGGTGGACGCTTGGTTTCCGTGATGGTGCCTGATAAGAACGGTAAGATGACGGATGTTGTGCTTGGGTATGATAATATCGCTCAGTATGTAGCTTTTCCGGATAATAACTATGGTGGTTTGATCGGACGTTATGGCAACCGTATTGCGAATGGTAAGTTTACGTTGGACGGAACGGAGTATCAACTTCCGCAGAATAATAACGGGCATTGCTTGCATGGAGGTCCGAAAGGATATCATGCGGTAGTTTGGGACGCGAAACAGATCGATGACCAAACCTTGGAGTTGACTTATCTATCGAAAGACGGAGAGGCAGGTTTCCCCGGTAATCTGGATATCAAGGTGATCTATAAGTTGACGGATGATAACGCCGTTGATATTAAGTACGAGGCTACGACGGATAAACCTACTGTCGTGAATTTGACAAACCATAGTTATTTCAACCTTTCCGGTGTTCCCGGCTCGCAAATCATGGATCATACGATCATGATCGATGCGGATACATATAACCCGGTGGACGAGACTTTGATCCCGACCGGTATCGAACCCGTGGAAGGCACTCCGATGGATCTCCGCAAACCGGTAGTGGTAGGCGCTGATATCGACAATCCGTTTACGCAATTGGTTTACGGTGGTGGTTACGATCATAACTGGATATTGAACGCCGCCGGCGATATCAATAAGGTAGCCGCTAAAGTTGTATCTCCGACAAGCGGTATCGTTATGGAAGTTTACACCAACGAGCCGGGTCTTCAATTCTATGCCGGCAACTCAATGACGAAAGCGGGTGATAAAGGCAAGTTAGGTGTGGTTTACCCGCATCGTGGCGCTCTATGTCTGGAGACTCAACATTACCCGGATAGCCCGAACCAACCGGCATTCCCGAGCGTAGTGCTTCGTCCGGGCGAGAAATATACGAGTGAGTGTATTTATAAGTTCTCGGTAGAGTAAATAAGGAAGAAAGTTCCGGATTTGGAAATATCCACATAATGGTGAGGCGTATATACATAAATAGGATGTATATGCGCCTCTCTTTTTTACTCACGGAAGCATCTTGTTTATAGTGGAAGAATTTATCGCTAGAGAGTATACGCTATCTTTTCCCAATAGATTTTAAAAGAGAAAAATAAATCCATATGATGTATGAGAAAAAGCGTTATATTTGTATCGATAAAGTAAACTCTTGTGGAAATTCAAGGGTTTATGAATCAAAGTGTGATTACGATAAGCGTTTAAGATATTATCTTTGGAACTGAAAATCGCCAAGTTTCAAGTCGGACAGAGATAATAGGCAACTAAACGCTCACGCTTGTTATATATACTGCCTAATAGTATACGTAATAAGGCGTGGGCTGTTGTTTATTATTTGTCCGATGGGTGTTTGGCGATGCCTCAGTTTCGAATAGTAGATTAACAGTTCCCACGCTTCTTTTTTGTAGCATATAGAAATACCGAACAAGGTGAACGGTCCGGTTTGAGGGAAACGTATATGGAGGTAATTAAAAAGCAACGTTTGGCTGTCTGTCGTATATTATTGGATGTAGTGGAAGGTGCGTGTGAGGTCCGTGATCCGGATCTGATCATGCGGACTCGTCATTATCCGGCACTTCAAAAGGAGATGTGTTTTGCGGATCGGGATTGGGAAGAAGCGAGAGATTTGAGTGTACTTGCCTGCTTGGTACTATCCAAGGAATTGCATTATAAGGTTAAGATGATGATCGGTTTGGTAGCTCATGACTTGTATTCAAGGGAGTCCTCGGTCTCTTATCAGCAACGCCTGTCCTTCGATGTGCTGATGAGTGCGATCGATTGGCCGGTCTCTTTTAAGGAGATCACGCTCTTTGCTCCCTCAAAATAAGTTATAGTTTGTACGTAAGACCTTGAATTCCGTTCTGCGGTTGATCTGGTCGGCGATCTCTTGCTGTTCCGGCGGCAGGGCAAGGATGAATTCCTCGGTAAGCACATCGCCTTCTTTCAAGAAATCGAATTGTTTAGCCATCTTCTTATTGATCGTCTTGGGAACGCTTTCTCCATATCCTTTCGCTTCCAGACGAGCCGCCTCGATACCTCCCGCTATTAGGTAATCCACGACCGATTGCGCACGGCGTTGAGCCAAACGCTCGTTATACTGGTCCGTACCTTTCCGGTCCGTGTGGGCACCCAGTTCGATCGTTACGTTCGGGTTATCGTTCAGCATCTTGATCATCTCGTCCAAAGCTTTCTTGGATTCCGGACGAAGGGTCGCTTTATCGAAATCGTAGAAAATGTTATCGATAACAACCGGCTTGCTGATCGGAGAGAGAAAGAAATCCACGATATACGTCTCGTTTTTCTCCTCGGGGCCGGTATGCAACTCGTAATTCTGGTTGAGGTAACCACGGGCGCTGGCCATCATGACATAACGGATGTCCCGTTCCAACTCGACACGATAGGTACCGTCTTTCTTGACCGGGACTTTCACGTTCAGTCCGTCTTTTCCGACGATGCGTACGGTAGCGTCCTCGATCGGATATTCATCGACATCGTTTACGATTCCTTCGATGAAGATGGTGATCGTAGGCCGTTCAAAGGAATATATATGGTCATAGCCCCGTGCGTCGTTGCGGTTGGAGCAGAAGAAGCCCCGTTCCTCTTTTCCGGCGAAGGTGATACCGAAATCGTCTGCCATAGAGTTGATGGGAGCGCCTAGGTTCTCGACCTTCCACTTCCCTGTACTGTCTTGCGTGGCCTTGAACAGATCGAGGCCGCCCATTCCCGGATGTCCGTTGGACGCGAAATAAAGGGTGACGGAATCCCGGACATACGGGAACATCTCGTCTCCCGGGGTGTTGATCTCTTCTCCTAGGTTCTCCATCGGGCCGAAATCGTTTCCCGCTACCCGGGCACGGAAAATATCCTTGCCACCGAAACCGCCCACGGCGTCGGATACGAAATACAAGTATTTGCCGTCCGGCGAGATGGAAGGATGACCGAGGGCGGTAACCGAGTCTTTTACGATCGTCGCACGGGTTCCTTTTCCCCATTTGGCGCTGCTTCGGGTAGATATGTAAATCTCGGCGGTACGAGGGCCTTCCGGATCTTGGGCGCAATAGGTATAATACATCGTGTTTCCATCGGGGGAGAAAGAGGGGGTTCCTTCGTCGTATTCCGTATTCACCTCGTCTTCGAGCTCTACGGGAGCTAGCCAAGCCCCTTTCTCGTCTTGCTTGACAAGGAAGAGGTTATTGTTATTTTGCCCGGTGATGGCGCTGACTTTCGCGTCTTTGTCTTTCGAGCGGGAAGAAGCGAAGTATAGTTGGTCGTATTTATCTCCGGCCAGCATCGGACTGAATTCTCCCCGGCGGGAATTGAATTTATCCATGCGTCTTACCTCGTAGCGGGTAGGGTTCTTTTTCCATCCGGGAGCTAACTCGCATCCTTGTATGCCGTTGATGGCTAATAAATTGCTAGGATCGTTCTCCATGTAGATATCGTAGTTCTTGATCGCCTCCGGATAACGTCCGGTCTTCTGCAGCATCTGTCCCATGCGTAGGTAGACGGTACTATCGGGGTAATCATAGCGGATGGCGTTCATATAGGCGCTAGTCGCTTTCGCCGTATTATTGATCAACCGGTTACATTCGGCCATACGGTAAGCGATATAGCCGCGCAAATCCCTTTTCTTCGGGGATGTTTTCGTGTAAACCTTACGATAAATGGCGGCTGCCTCATAGTATTCCCCGATACGCTGCTTCTCCTCGGCATCGCTCAACTTCGCCGATTTGCAGGAATACAAGGAAGATACGATAAGCAAAAATAAAATATATATAGTAAAATGCGCTTTCATTCAATCTGGAATATATTCGTGCAAATATAACGAATTGTATGGGATCTTATTGTATGTCTGTTACAATAACAAGGAACTATCCCCATAACTCAGGAACCTGAAATCGTGCTCTAAGGCATACTCATAGATGGATTTCCAGTTTCCTTTTACGAAAGCGGAGATCAGCAAGAGCAAGGTGCTTTTGGGCTGGTGGAAGTTGGTGACGATTCCTTTTACGATCTTGAACTCATAGCCCGGGGCGATGATGATTTGCGTAGCCGTTACCAGCGTATCCGCATCATGCTTATCCAGATAATCGAGGATGTTTTGAAGGGAACGCTCCGCTGTCAGCCGGTTGTTATTCATCTCGTAAGGCATCCATTGTTTTACGACGAGATCTTCGGAAGTCGCTTCGGGGTTATTATCTAGGATCACGCCCATGTAATAGAGACTTTCCAAGGTCCGTACGGAAGTCGTTCCTACGGCGATGATATTTCCAAGGTTGCTTTTGATACGTTCGATGGAACTGCGTCGGACGGAGATAAATTCCGTGTGCATCTCGTGACCTTCGATCGTGTCGCTTTTTACCGGTTTAAAGGTACCCGCTCCGACATGCAAGGTGACTTCTTCCCGCCCGATGCCCCGAGCATCTATATCGGCAAGTACTTCCGGAGTGAAATGAAGTCCGGCGGTCGGTGCGGCGACGGAGCCTTTTATCTTAGAATAAACCGTTTGATAGGTCTGTAGGTCGCTCTTCTCTGTTTCCCTGTGCAAATAAGGAGGAATCGGCAAGACCCCGGCGGCATCCAAAATATCGGCGAACGTATAAGCTTCATTATCCCAAGTGAATTCGATCAAATGTGTGTCACCATGAGACTTTTTCTTATCCGCTGTCAGCACGACCGGTTCATCCTTAATGAAGATCGTTTTGGATAAAGTGCCTTCTTTCCATTTCTTAAGGTTGCCAACCAAGCAAGTCCAGCTACAGCGTCGGGTCTCTTGAAAAATCAAAGCGTAATCATGAGGCTCGATGGGCTCCAAACAGAAAATCTCGATGCGTGCGCCGGTCTCTTTCTGGAAAAGTAGGCGGGCTTGTATGACCCGGGTATTATTGAATACCATCAAGGTGTTCTGGGGAAGATAATCCGTGATATGCTTAAAGATACTTTCGCTTATTTCCCCGTTACGGTAGAGTAAAAGTTTGGACTCGTCCCTTTTAGGCAATGGGAACTTCGCGATTCGTTCGTCCGGTAACGAATAGTTATAATCTTCAATACGTATTTCTTGCGTCTTCATTACTTCTTCTGTCCTGTTAAAAAACATCCGTTTGTACGGATTCCGGGTGCAAAAGTAGTAAATAGGTTTCGGATTCGCGGATTATTCCCTAATTTTGTGCGCATAATATAATAAGGTATAGAATATGAGTATTCAAATAGGTGATAAAGTTCGCTTCCTGAATAGTGTGGGAGGTGGAGTCGTACGTGGATTCCGTGGAAAGGACCAAGTGTTGGTTGAGGATGAGGATGGGTTTGAGGTTCCTGCCTTGATCAAGGAATGTGTCGTGGTTGGGGGTAATGATATGCAAGTGCATAGTTTGAACCGTCCGAAAGTACAGGCTCCGGTAGAGACTCCTTCCCCAATGAAGCCTGAACCCAAAGAGGAAAAGGTCGAGGAGACACCGGAGGGAGAGCGTCTGAATGTGTATCTGGCTTATCTCCCGGTCGATCCGAAGGCGTTTCAGCAATGCGGCTATGAGACGTATTTCGTGAATGATAGCAATTACTATTTGTTCTTCAATTATATGAACCGGACGAATAATAGCTGGACAAGCCGTTATAACGGGATTATCGAGCCGAATACGAAAATATTCCTAGAGGAGTTCGGTAAGCCGGAGTTGAATGATCTGGAAAGGATCTGCGTGCAACTGATCGCTTTCAAGAAAGATAAACCCTATTCGTTGAAAAACGCCGTATCTGTAGAGTTGCGCTTGGATACGGTTAAGTTCTACAAGCTTCACTGCTTTATGGAGAATGATTTCTTTGAGGAGGATGCCTTGATTTATCCGATTATCCGCAATGACTTGCCCGAGAGAGAACTATTGGTCTCTGCGGCAGAGTTGAAGGAAGCTATGCAGCAAAAGGTTCGTGAGGAACGTAGGGTTCCCCGGCAAATCGTGAAAAAGAAGCCGACGAATAGCGCTATCCTTGAGATCGATTTGCATATAACCGAATTGTTGGATAATACGAATGGATTGAGCAATGCGGATATGCTGACGTACCAGTTGGGAAAATTCCGTGAGGTGATGGATCAGTACGCTCTTAATAACGGACAGAAGATTGTCTTTATCCATGGAAAAGGCGATGGCGTGCTGCGTAAGGCGATCGAGAAGGATTTGAAGACCCGTTATAAACAACATTATTTTCAAGATGCTTCTTTCCGCGAATATGGTTTTGGTGCGACGATGGTAACGATTAAGGCTGATACCTCGCAACATGGCCATTGAGATAGAACGGAAATTCTTGGTCTCCGGTGATTTCTTACCGGAGGCTGTTAGCTCCACCCGTATCGTGCAGGGATATATTTGCTCACAGCCCGGACGTACGGTTCGTATTCGTATCCGGGGAGAGGAGGGATTTCTAACGATCAAAGGCGCTTCGGATGAGAAAGGCTTGAGCCGTTATGAGTTTGAGCAAAAGATTCCTCTGGTGGATGCCGAGCGGTTGTTGGAGCTTTGCGAGCCGGGTGCGATCGACAAGGTTCGTTATCTGGTTCCCAGAGGCAGCCATACGTGGGAAGTCGATGTTTTCCACGGAGCGAATGAAGGGTTGATCCTTGCGGAGATCGAGTTATCGTCTGAGGACGAGCCTTTTGAGAAACCGGCTTGGCTGGGTAAGGAGGTAAGTGGAGATCGCCGTTATTATAATTCAATGTTGACAAAACATCCTTTTAATAGTTCAAATACATGAAGAAACTCTTTTTATCTGTAGCGGCCGCTATATTGGCGTTTCCGGTCTTGGCCGATGAGGGCATGTGGCTGCTCCCTTTATTGAAGCAACAAAAGTTTGCGGAGATGCAGGCCCTTGGTCTGCGATTAAGCGATCAGGAAGTGTATAGCGCCGAGGCTCCTTCCTTGAAAGACGCCGTGGTTCGTTTTGGCGGTGGTTGTACGGGCGAGATGATCTCTCCGGACGGGTTGGTGCTGACGAATCATCATTGTGGTTATAGTAGCATCCAACGGCATAGTACCTTGGAACATGATTATCTGACGGACGGCTTTTGGGCGATGTCTCGTGATAAGGAGCTTCCGAATCCGGGATTGACGGTTACTTTTATCGATAAGATCGACGACGTGACGGATTATGTGAGGACGGAACTGAAAAAGATCACGGATCCGAACAGCATGGAATTCTTGTCCGCTAAGTACTTGAATGGCCTCGCTAAAGCGAAAGTAGGTGAGAAGTTCTTACAGGATAACCCCGGTACGGAAGTCGAGATCAAGGCTTTTTATGGAGGTAATAAGTACTATATGTTTACCAAGAAGGTCTATTCGGATGTCCGTTTAGTCGGTGCTCCCCCTTCCTCTATCGGTAAGTTCGGGGCGGATACGGATAACTGGATGTGGCCTCGCCATACCGGAGACTTCTCTCTTTTCCGTGTGTATGCCGACGCGAACGGAAATCCGGCACCTTATTCGGAAACCAATGTCCCGCTTCGTCCGAAACGTTGGCTAAAGCTTTCTTTAAAAGGTGTGGAGGAGAACGATTATGCCATGATCATGGGTTTCCCCGGTCGTACCAATAAATACTATACCTCATGGGAGGTAGCCGAACGTCGGGATATAGATAATGCGGTACGTATCAATATCCGTAATCTCCGTCAAGAGGCGATGCTGGAAGAAATGCTGAAAGATCCGCAAGTCCGGATTCAATACGCTAGTAAGTATGCGGGTTCTACGAACGCTTATAAGAATGCGATCGGTAGTAACTGGGCGATCAACAAACGTAATTTTGAGCAGGTGAAAAACGATGAGCAGGATCGTTTGATCGCTTGGTCGAAGAAGATGTGTGAGCCTGCTTATCCGGAAGCGCTTCTGACATTGGAGCAGATCGTTAATGATCGTAAGGATTTGCGTTTCCGTAGTTGGATGTTGGATGAGGCATTGAGCCGTGGCATCGAGTTCTCCAAAGTTCCGACCGATATCGAGACTGTTTGTGAGGCTTTGGAGGGGAAAGATCGTTCCGAGCAGCAAAAACAGGTCACTCAATTGGAGAGGGCTTTCCACCGTTTCGCTGATAAGGATTATGCGCCGATGGTTGATAAGAAGATAGCAAAAGTCATGTTAAAGGAATATAGGCGTTTGGTCGCTCCGAAGTCGCAGCCGGCTTATTTTTCCGTAATCGATAGCAAGTTTAAGGGGGATGTGGATAAATTCGTTGATTATCTGTTTGATAAATCGATCTATGGTAGTGAGAAGAACTTCAATGCGTTCAAGGAGCATCCGTCTGTCAAAACTTTGAGAGAAGATCCGATGATTCTGTTCGCACAATCCGTAAAGGATGAGAAAAAGGCGTTAGATAAGGCCTTGGCTGATTTTGATGCCGGATATGCGATCGCCCATCGTGCGTATGTGAAAGGACTTTTAGCGATGTATGGAGACTTGGCTAGTTTTCCGGACGCAAACTCTACGCTTCGTCTGACTTATGGGCAGGTGAAAGGTTACAGTCCTCGTGATTGCGATTATTATGGTCATCAAACCACTTTAGACGGCGTCATGGAGAAGGAGGATTCTACGAATTGGGAATTTGTGGTTTCTGCTCGTTTGAAGGAATTATATCAAGCAGGAGACTTTGGCCCTTATAAGATGCCTAACGGTAAAATGCCGGTTGCCTTCTGTGCTACGACCCATACAACGGGAGGGAACTCCGGTAGTCCGGTATTGAATGGACAAGGAGAGTTAATCGGTATCAATTTCGACCGTAACTGGGAAGGAGTAGGAGGGGATATCCAATATCTGCCCGATTATCAACGCAGTATTATCGTAGATATCCGTTATGTCCTATTCGTAATCGATAAATATGCCGGAGCCGGTTATTTATTGAACGAGATGGAATTCTCAAGATAGAGAAGTAGGTTAACTTCGTGGGCGAAGTATGTTAACATACTTCGCCCATGAACCTAAGTTCCTTTTTCTATAAAGCCAAAAAGAGGAGACATATCCCTGAAAGATACGTCTCCTCTTTTTGTATATGTATATCTATAACTTAATAAATCTTGTCAAGATCAACAGCTTTGACTCTGAAGATATGACCGTTACGAGAGAATACCAACTCTCCGTCTTCCTTCTTCTTCTGATTCACCAAACGCTGAAAAGCTATATTTGCACCTTTTACTATATTCTCTTCGAATTCTCTAACTTCTTGCTCATTCATGATGTTCAAGTTTTGTAAAAATATCTAGATTATACACTTCCCTTTTATCATTCTTGAATCCCTTGGCGATCACTTCCATGGGAGACATCGAATTATCAGTTATCATCCAATAGTCACTAATAGGAAGGTATAGCTCAAATAAATTGTGGATACCGGCCTCATACCGACGCCGTATCGTTGCTTCCGGAATATTGTGACCTCCGGCGGCTACCCTCATTTTCACACGTTCCACGGCTAGATCCGGCGTATTTAGCCAGAAGTAAAGCAATGTAACATAATAACCTTCCCTTTGTGCTTCCCGTATCAGGTTTGCGACTGAACGGGTGGCCAGCGTAGTTTCCATTGCGAAAGTCTCACCAGCACCGATGAGTTCCTTTATCCGCTTATACATAATACGACTAGCTTCAACGGCGACGGCTATACTGTCTGCATTAAAAGGGGAAAGTCCCTTGGCTATCTCGTCTGAGTTAACAAACTCCCTACATTTTAGCATTTCTGGTAAAATAGTGAAGGAAGCTGTTGTTTTTCCTGCTCCGTTGCAACCTGATATTATATACAAATATGGCACTGTTTGCTGTTTTTGATGCTGCAAATATATGTAATAGTTTTTTAATATGCGTCGTTTTATTTCTCAAAAATCGTGAAAATGTGCAGGAAATGTACTTTTAACTAACAGGTTTGTTGGGGAAAGCGGTGGTTTTGTTAATTTTTATACCCAAAGTAGATCACTCATGATTCCGTCGGAAACGAAGATTCCTGACTTGGATAAAATCAATTTGTCACCGGTTTGTAATAAGAGACCTTGGTTGATATGGGGTTGAGCTTGCTTTTGACAATAAGAAAGGAGCTTCCTGCCAAATTTTGTCTGGATATCAGCGAAAGAGACTCCCCACATGGTTCGAAGGCCGGTGATGATGAAGTCGTTGTACCGGGTGCATAGGTCTAAATCCTCGGATTCTATTGTCGGATGCCCATTTTCTATACCGTCTATATATATAGGTAGAGAAGATGGATTCCATTCCCGGTCTATCCCGTTATAAGAATGGGCGGAAGGACCGAGGCCTAGATATTTCTTTCCGGTCCAGTAGGAGCTATTGTGCTTGGAGAAGAACCCGGGACGGGCGAAATTAGATATCTCGTAATGCAAATAGCCTGCTTCTGCCAACCGATCTATTAATGTGGAAAAGAACGAGACGCTTAACTCCTCGTTTATGGGGGTCACTTTTCCCGCTTCCAGCAATTTGTAAAGTGCGGTACCTTCCTCGTAAATGAGGTGGTAGGCGGAAAGATGGGGAACATCCAACCGGATCGCTTGTCGCAAATTCTCTTCCCATGCTTGCTGCGTTTGGTTGGGGAGTCCGTAGATCAAATCGATACTGATATTTGTAATCCCATATTCCTTGCATAGTTCTACTGCTTTAATCGCTTGTTCCCGGTCATGGCGACGATTCAGAAAACGCAAATCTTCCGGATGAAAACTCTGTACACCCATACTGACCCGATTAAAAGGATAATTACGGAGAAGCGATACATATTCTCGTTTCATGTCATCCGGATTCGCCTCTAAGGTAATCTCCATTTGCTCGGCTACATCAAAATGACGATAGATGGCCTCGAATATCTTGCCAAAATCCTTCTCGTCTAATTGGGAAGGAGTACCGCCCCCGAAGTAAATGGTTTCTAATGCTTCGTTTCCTATATATCCCTTCCGCAATTCCATCTCTTTTATAAGTGCGTTTATATACGGCTCTTTATACTTCATCTCCGTATTGGAAAAAAAGTCACAGTATAAACACCGCTTGGCGCAAAAAGGAACGTGGATGTATAAACCTGCCATCTGTATGGACACAATTATATCTTTACACAAAGATATAATTTAAATTTCAAAAAACCTTGCTGCTGCACAACATAGTTCTCAAACACCGGGCGATAATTGCTTTTTTCCTTTACAATCTCTAATTTGCGCCCTCGTGAAAGTGATTCACGCCAAATAAACGTATTGTTAAACTCAAATAAATCCTGATATCATGAAAGTATACCAAACAAATGAAATTAAGAACATCTCTATCTTGGGAAGTTCGGGCTCTGGGAAAACCACTCTCGCTGAAGCTATGCTTTACGAGGGTGGAGTTATAAAACGCCGCGGCTCCGTTGAGGCAGGAAATACGGTGTCCGATTATTTCCCGGTTGAGAAAGAGTATGGATACTCAGTTTTCTCAACCGTTTTCAGTGTTGAGTGGCAGGATCGGAAGCTGAATTTCATCGATTGTCCGGGTTCGGATGATTTCGTTGGAGGAGCTGTTTCCGCTCTGAATGTCACGGATACGGCACTGATGGTATTGAATGCCCAGTACGGTGTTGAGGTTGGAACCATTAACCAGTTCCGGTATACTGAACAATTTCATAAACCGGTGATTTTCGTTGTCAATCAGCTTGATAATGATAAAGCCGACTATGAGGGAACTATCGCCCAGTTGAAAGACCGTTGGGGCAGTAAGATCGTTCCGATCCAATATCCGATTAGCTGCGGCTCTTCTTTCAATGCCGTGGTGGATGTATTAAAAATGAAGATGTATCGTTGGAAACCGGAAGGTGGAGTTCCTGATGTATTGGAAATCCCCGCCGAGGAAATGGATAAGGCGATGGAGCTGCATCAAGCCTTGGTGGAAGCCGCCGCTGAGAACGACGATATGTTGATGGAGAAATTCTTCGAGGAAGGTGCGTTGAGCGAGGATGATATGCGTGCCGGTATCCGTGCGGGCTTGGTTACTCGCGGTATGTTCCCGGTATTCTGCGTATGTGCCGGTCGTGATATGTGTGTTCGTCGTACGTTGGAGTTCTTGGGTAACGTGGTTCCTTGTACCGACAAGATGCCTCGTCTGATTACTACGGAAGGCGTAGAGGTGACTCCGGACTCGAATGGTCCTACTAGCTTGTTCTTCTTCAAGACTACCGTGGAACCTCATATTGGTCAGGTTTCCTATTTTAAAGTGATATCAGGAAAAGTAAAAGAAGGTGACGATTTGATGAATGCCGATCGTGGTTCCAAGGAGCGTATCGCACAGTTATTTGCGGTAGCCGGACAAACTCGTACCCCGGTTACGGAAATGGTGGCGGGTGATATTGGAGCGACCGTTAAGTTAAAGGATGTTCGCCGTGGTAATACATTGAACGGAAAGGGTTGTGATTATCGTTTCGACTTCATTAAATATCCGGATCCGAAATATCGTCGTGCTATCAAGCCGGTGAATGAGGCTGACGCCGAGAAGATGATGGAAATCTTGATACGTATGCGTGAGGAAGACCCGACATGGGTAATCGAGCAGTCCAAGGAATTGAAGCAGACAATCGTTTCCGGTCAAGGTGAGTTCCATCTTCGTACATTGAAATGGAGAATCGAGAATAATGATAAATTGCCGATCGAATATCTGGAGCCGAAGATCCCGTATCGTGAGACGATTACGAAAGCGGCCCGTGCGGATTACCGCCATAAGAAACAATCTGGTGGCGCAGGCCAGTTCGGTGAAGTTCACTTGATTATCGAGCCTTATTATGAAGGTATGCCTGCTCCGGATACCTACCGTTTCGGCGGACAGGAGTATAAGATGAATGTTCGTGATACTCAGATAATTGATTTGGATTGGGGTGGTAAAGTCGTGTTCGTAAACTGTATCGTTGGTGGTGCTATCGACGCTCGTTTCTTGCCGGCTATCCTAAAAGGTATCATGGCTCGTATGGAGCAAGGGCCGTTGACGGGTTCGTATGCTCGCGACGTGCGTATTTGCGTATACGATGGTAAGATGCACCCGGTAGACAGTAATGAGATCTCTTTCATGCTTGCCGGACGTAATGCTTTCAGTACTTCCTTCAAGGAGGCTGGCCCTAAGATCTTGGAGCCTGTTTACGATGTCGAGGTTTCCGTTCCTGCCGATTATCTGGGAGATGTGATGAGTGACTTGCAAGGACGCCGTGCCTTGATTATGGGTATGAATAGCGAGAAGGGATTTGAGAAACTATTGGCGAAAGTTCCTTTGAAAGAGATGTCTAACTATTCTACTTCACTAAGCTCCATTACGGGCGGACGTGCTTCGTTTACGATGAAGTTCGCTAGTTACGAGTTAGTTCCTGCCGATGTACAAGAGAAGTTGTTAAAGGCTTACGAGGCTACTCAATCAGAAGAATAGGTAAAGTAAAATGTCATCATAATTTTTTAATATTTAAAGTTAAACGAGAAAAGGCCGGCTTTGTGAAGAGCTGGCCTTTTTGTTATGTCTTTTTCATTAGGCTGTCGTGAGCTTGTAATACCGAAAGTGTTCTTTTGTATCATCTTAAACAAGGAAAAGATGATATTAAGAAAGTACTATCCGACTATTGTCCTCTCAGACATCCATTTGGGATCGGAACATTCCCGGACGGAGGAGGTCACCCGTTTTCTCAAGCACGTAGATTGCGATCGATTGATTTTGAATGGTGATATCATCGATGGCTGGCAATTGAAGAAATCCGGTAAACGCTGGAAACAAAAGCATACCGATTTCTTTAAGGTATTGATGAAGATGATGGAGAAAAGGGGTACGGAGATTATCTATGTAGTGGGGAACCATGATGATTTTCTCGACAGCTTGGCTCCTTTTAAGTTCTCCAATATATCGATCGTAAAGGATTATTTACTGAAGACGAGACAAGGAAAACGCTATTTCGTGACACATGGCGATATTTTCGATACGGTTACGACCCATATGCGTTGGCTCGCCATGCTCGGGGAGGTGGGATATACTTTTTTATTGTGGTTGAATAAGGTTTACAATCATCGTAGAGAGCGGCAAGGAAAACCTTATTTCTCTTTATCCCAAGAGGTGAAACACCGGGTGAAAAGTGCGGTCTCTTATATCTCGGAGTTTGAGAAAGAGCTGGTACGCTTAGCGGAGGCCAAGCATTTGGATGGGATTATTTGCGGCCATATTCATCAAGCGGCGAGCGTATGGTATGGTAATGTGCATTATCTAAATTCCGGCGATTGGGTGGAAAGCATGACCGCTCTCGTGGAGGATGAACAAGGAGAGTGGGATATTGTTACATATAATAATGTACAACTATATGCGGATGCCGTATGAAAATTCTGTTTATCATACAAGGTGAGGGACGTGGGCACTTGACCCAAGCGTTATCCTTACGCCAGAAATTGATGGCCGAAGGACATGAGATCGTTGGTGTGTTGGTAGGAAAAAGCCCGGCCCGCCGTTTGCCGGATTTCTTCTTGAATAAGATACAATCGCCGGTATATCCGTTTGAGAGTCCGAATTTTTTACCGACGGCTAAGAATAAACAAGTGAGTTTGATGCGTAGCGTATTATATAATGTATTGCGTCTGCATAAATACATGGGAAGTATCCGTTATATCGACCGGATGATTCGGCAGACGGATGCGGATGTTGTCGTGAATTTCTACGAGCTGTTGACGGGGCTGACTTACTTGATTCTCCGTCCGAAAGCGACGATGGTATGTATCGCCCATCAATATCTATTCTTGCATCCGGACTTCGTTTTCCCGAAGCAGAGCACATTGTCGTTGGCATCGCTACGATTTTTTACGAGATTAACGGCGATAGGCTCCGTCAAAAAATTAGCCTTGTCTTTCCGGAAGATGCGCGAGGCGCCGTTGGGAGGAATAGTCGTGGTTCCTCCTTTATTAAGGCAAGAAGTCTTGGATGCGGTTCCCTCGAACGGCAGTTATTTGCATGGTTATTTGTTGAATAGCGGGTTTAGTGAGGAGATCCGTTCTTGGCATTCCCGTCATCCTTCGGTTCCGATGCATTTCTTTTGGGATAAGAAAGATCAGCGAGCCGAGGTGAAAATAGACGATTGCCTTTCTTTCCATCAGCTGGATGATACGTTGTTTCTACGTTATATGTCGGGGGCGAAGGCTTATGCTACGACCGCCGGGTTCGAATCCGTATGTGAGGCGATGTATCTGAATAAACCTGTATTGATGGTTCCTACACATATTGAGCAAGCTTGCAATGCTTACGATGCCTCTTTGTCTGGCGCAGGCGTTGTCGCTGATTGTTTTGATCTGGACGTGTTATTATCCATTTCGGAAAGTCATGTGGAGAATTCGGTCTTCCGGCATTGGGTGAAACAGGCGGATTGGCTTATTCTTCGTGAGTTCCGTGAGGATTTGTTGCGTGAGGAACATCCGGTAACGAGCCTAGGGAGGATTACGACAAATTGGGTGGCGCGTCTGGGGAGATTCCTGCCTATCTAGGAACTTATAGCAGTACCGTGCTGTAGATGCAGGTGTGCCATGCTGATGGCACAGGCGTGCCACACTGATGGCACAAGCGTGCCACGCTGATGGCACAAGCGTTTCATCAGCATGGCACAGATGTCTTATTTATTCAGCGCTTGCTCAATATCGGCGATGATATCATCGGCGCTCTCAATACCTACAGAGAAGCGGATTAAGTCCGGAGCTACGCCAGCCTCTATCAATTGCTCGTCGCTCAACTGGCGGTGCGTATGACTGGCCGGGTGAAGCACGCAAGTACGGGCATCCGCTACGTGAGTTACGATAGCGGCGAGTTTCAAGCTATCCATAAACTTGATCGCCACCTCACGTCCACCTTTCAATCCGAAGGATAATACACCGCAAGAGCCATTCGGTAGATACTTCTTGGCGAGTTCATGGTACGGATTGCCTTCCAATTCCGGATAATGAACCCAAGCTACCTTATCACATTTCTGTAGCCACTGCGCTACCGCCAAGGCGTTTTTGCAATGCTGCGGTACACGAAGATGTAAGGTCTCCAATCCCAGATTCAATAGGAATGCGTTTTGCGGGGATTGGATTGCTCCAAGGTCACGCATCAGTTGGCTAGTCGCTTTCGTGATGAACGCTAATTTCCCGAATGCCTTGGTATAGGTCAATCCGTGGTAAGAAGGGTCCGGTTGGCAAAGTCCCGGGAACTTCTCGGCATGCGCTTCCCAATCGAAATTACCGCTGTCCACGATACAACCACCCACGCTCGTGGCATGGCCATCCATATATTTAGTCGTGGAGTGCGTAACGATATCCGCCCCCCATTCGAACGGACGGCAATTGATCGGCGTGGCGAACGTATTATCGACGATCAAGGGTACGCCATGATTATGGGCGATGCGGGCAAACTTCTCCACATCCAATACCATAACGCCCGGATTGGAGATCATCTCGCCGAACATCGCCTTCGTATTCGTGCGGAAAGCCTTGGAGATCTCTTCCTCGCTCGCGTCTTGATCTACGAACGTGCATTCGATTCCCAGCTTCTTCAAGGTAACGGCCAGTAGATTATAAGTACCTCCATAAATGCTGGTAGCGCTTACGATATGATCGCCAGCCTCGCAAATATTGAAGAAAGCGAAAAAGCTAGCGGCCTGTCCGGATGAGGTCAGCATGGCGGCCACGCCACCTTCCAACGCCGCGATCTTGGCGGCTACAGCCTCGTTTGTCGGGTTTTGAAGGCGGGTATAGAAATAGCCGCTTTCCTCCAAATCGAACAATTTAGCCATCTGCTCGCTCGTCTCATACTTGAATGTCGTGCTTTGATAGATCGGGAGGACACGGGGTTCTCCTTTCTTGGGTTGCCAACCGGCCTGTACGCACAGGGTTTCCGGTTTGAATTTGTTATCCATATAGGTTGTTTTTTTAATTGAATGTCATTTTAATCGCGAATGTACGGAAAATCGGTAAGAATTGTTCCGCTTACAAGATCTTCTTCTGTAAGATACTGAACCAAATGAAAGCGACGACACCTTTTAGCATGCTGGAAAGGCTGATCGCCCACCAAACACCCGTAATACCCAGTCCCGCTGCCGCTAGCCCGATGGCCAAAGGTATGCGTAAGGTGTTACACGAGATGCTGATGATCGCCGGCGGAACCGTTCGGCCGGTACCGTAGAACATGCCTTGCGTGGTAATCTCCAGCATCATGAAGATCATCGAATATCCGTCGATCCGGAGAAATATACCACCGGCCTCATAAGCGGCTTGCTCCGGCACGATCAGCGAGAAGACCTCGCTACCGTAAAAGACGAATAACAACGTGCAGAGTACACCGATGATAGAAGTCATTTTAAGCGTCGTATGATAAGCGGTCAAGATACGTTCTTTCTTGCGTGCGGCGTAGTTCTGAGCGGTGAAAGCGGAGAGGGCCGTACTGAAGCCTTGTGAGGTGTTCCATGCGATCGCCTCCATTTGTCCGCCTGCCGTAAGCGTCATCAAACCGATATGCCCTCCGTAGGTGGAAGCCGTACGGGCCATAAAAAGATTGATGATCGCGAAGAATGTATTTAATAACGCTACCGGCAGGCCCAATTGGAAGATCCGCTTGGTGTAACGTTCCTTTAAACGGACAAAGAAAGGGAATCCCCCGAACAATTTATTGCGGCATTTTAGCTGATAGACGAATAGTCCGCAAACCACCGCTTGGGAGATCCACGTAGCCCAAGCCGCGCCCGCCGTGCCCAAATGGAAGCCGAGTATAAATAAAGGATCTAGCACCATATTCAGTAAAAGACCTGTTCCGCTGATATAAAATGGAATCTTACTCAATCCCGCCGCATTATGAATCCCGGTAAACGCCGCCGAGAGGAAGATAAATGGGAATGCGGAAGCGACGATTCTTAAATATTCCACGGCATTCAACGCGATCGGTTCCTCCAGTTTGTAGAAGCCGATAATCGGATGAGCGAGGACGAATAGCAAGAATCCCCAACAAAGCGAGAGGATCAAGGCGATCGTTAGGTTATGGGAAGCGAATCCTCGGGCATCTTCCACGTTTTGCGCCCCGATACTTTGCCCGACACTCACCTCCGAGCCTACTTTATTCAAGTAAGAGATCGAGTTCGTCATCCAAGTAAGGATACCAACGGCGCCGATAGCGGCTACGGCCTCGCTTCCCAATCGGCCTACCCAAGCCATGTCGGTGATGCTATAGGCCATTTGGATAAATGAGGTACCCATGATCGGCATCGCCAGATTGAATAGTTGCCGGGAGATGACCCCTTCGGTCAGATTTTTTGTTCCTTGCATGATCGTTTGTTTAAATGTGCGCGAAAGTAGAAATAATTTTGCTACCTTTAGCGACGTTAATCTTAAAGAATAGTATGATGATAACGAGACGGAATTTTTTGAAAGCGGGTGCCGCTGTGGCTGCGCTGAGTGTAGTACCGAACGGCTTTGCCTCTATCTTGGCTAAGAAAGAGAAAGCGATAGGTGTACAGTTGTATAGTGTCCGGGACGACTTGAAGACGGATTTTGACGGTACGATGAAGGCTTTGGTGGATATCGGTTATAAACGGATGGAAGCCGCCGGTTACCGGGATGGCAAATTCTACGGGAAATCCCCGGCCGAGATGAAGAAATATCTGGCGGATCTGGGTGCCCGTATGGTAGGTTCCCATACCGGAAGCGGTTTGCTGGCGGAGGGTGATACCAAAGGATGGGACTTCTGGAAAAAGAATGCCGCCGATACGGCAGAGGTAGGTTGTAAATGGATTGTTCAGGCGGGTTATCCCTCCAAAGATATCAAGAGCCTTTCGGACGTGAAGCGTTTAGCGGATCAATTTAATAAATGTGGTGAGATCGCGAAGGCGAACGGGTTGCGTTTCGCTTTCCATAACCATGTGGATGAGTTCCATGAGCTGGAAGGGAGGATCCCGTTCGACGTGATGATCGAGAATACGGACAAGGGGTTGGTTACTTTCCAGATCGATACGGCTCAATTAGTGTATGGCGGTTTTAAATGTCATGATTACGTGAACCGTTATCCCGGTCGTTTCGCCAACTGGCACTTGAAAGACGCGAACGCGGATGGAAAGGGCAGCACGGAGATGGGCGCCGGAATCGTAGACTTCAAATCCTTATTCGCTGTGGCGGAGAAAGCCGGATTAGAGGATTACTTCATTGAGCAAGAGCGTTATAATATGACACCGCTGCAAGCGATGAAACATGATTATGACTTCTTGATGAATGCTTCTTATGTGAAGTGGTAAACGGGAGTATAGGCGTAGCCTTATGCCAGTATCGGTATAAGGCTGCGCCTATATCAGTGTGAGGCTATGCCGATACTGGCGCAAGGCAACGCCAGTACTGGTGTTTTTTATCGGATAAACAGGAGTTCCCTATACTTTGGCAACGGCCACATCTGGTTGTCCACCATCAGCTCCAGATCGTCGATATGGTCACGGATCTCATCCAAATAAGGGGCTACCGAGTCGTGGTAAGCGATCGCCTTTTCCCGCATATCGGTCAAGCGGTTCGCTTTCTTGCGGGCCTCTACCATCTCATCCACTTTCTTGGTCACGGCACAGATATGCCCGGCTATCTTACGAACCAAGCGACGGGGCTCTTCCGACATATCGCGGAATTCCGGGTCATCGCCGAATGTCTCTTTCAACTTCGCTATATTATCCAGCAATACGCTCTGGTAGCGAACGGCTACCGGGATGATATGGTTCAAGGATAAATCCCCTAATACCCGAGCCTCGATCTGTACCTTTTTGATATAGACTTCCCATTTTACCTCATTACGCGCTTCCAATTCTTTCTGGGTAAGTACGCCGGTAGACGTGAACATCTCGATCGACTCCGGTTTAAGATAAGCGTCATATTGCAAGGGAACACTGTTTTGGCAATCCAGACCTCGCTTGGCAGCTTCCTCTTTCCATTCGTCCGAATAACCGTTTCCATCGAAGCGGATCGGCTTAGATTCCTTGATATAGGCTTTCAGCACCTTGAAGATCGCTACTTCCTTGCTTTTTCCTTCCGCTTGCAAAGCCTCTACGTCCTTCTTGAATTGTTGCAATTGATAGGCTACGGCGGAGTTCAACGCTAACATGGCCGATCCGCAGTTCACGGAAGAGCCCGGGGCACGGAACTCAAAACGGTTTCCGGTGAAGGCGAAAGGAGAGGTACGGTTACGATCCGTATTGTCCAACAGCAGTTCGGGGATCTGCCCGAAGCCAAGATGCAAGCCCTTTTTATCGTCTACCTCGATAGCGTCCTCGATAGAGCTATTCTCGAACTTATCCAAGATATCACTGATTTGCGTTCCGAGGAAAGTGGAGATGATAGCGGGAGGTGCCTCGTTCGCGCCTAGGCGGTGTGCGTTCGTGGCGGAAGCGATACTCGCTTTTAATAAAGCGTTGTATTTATAAACGGCCATGATGGTGTTCACCACGAAGGTGATGAAGCGCAGGTTGTCCTCACGGTCTTTACCCGGAGAGAATAAGTTTACCCCCTTGTCTGTTCCCATAGACCAGTTACAGTGTTTACCGGAACCGTTTACCCCGTTAAATGGCTTCTCGTGCAATAATACACGGAAATTATGACGGCGGGAGACACGTTTCATGACCGACATCAATAATTGGTTATGGTCGTTGGCAAGGTTGCATTCCTCGTAAATAGGAGCTAGCTCGAACTGATTGGGGGCTACCTCGTTATGGCGGGTCTTTACCGGGATGCCTAGTTTATAGCATTCGGTTTCCAAGTCTTTCATGAATTCTTGTACACGAGAGGGGATAGCGCCAAAATAATGGTCGTCTAATTGTTGGTTCTTCGCGCTCTCATGTCCTAGCAAGGTACGCTCGGTGAGTGAGAGGTCCGGACGGGCGGAATACAAGTCCTCGTCAACAAGGAAATATTCCTGTTCCCAACCAAGGTAAGTAATTATCTTATTGACATCCTCATCGAAATACTGATATACGTCTTTGGCGGCTTCTCCCAATACTTCGATAGAGCGGATCAGCGGGGTCTTATAATCCAGCGCTTCACCGGTATAAGCGATAAATACGGTTGGGATACAAAGTGTGTCATCTACGATAAAAGCGGGAGAGGAAGGGTCCCAAGCGGAGTAGCCGCGGGCCTCGAAGGTATTGCGAAGTCCACCGTTCGGGAAACTGGAAGCGTCCGGTTCTTGCTGGACGAGCAACTTGCCGCTGAACTCCTCGATCATGCCGCCGTTGCCATCGTGTTCTACAAAAGCGTCGTGCTTCTCGGCGGTGCCATCGGTAAGCGGTTGAAACCAGTGGGTGTAATGAGTGACTCCTTTTTCCAGTGCCCACATACGCATGCCGGCTGCCACATGATTGGCGATTTCCCGGTCGATAGGTGTGCCATTGTCAATGGCGTGGGTCAAGGCTTTGTACGTTTCCTTGGAGAGATATTTTTGCATCGCCTTCCGGTTGAAGACATTCTCGCCATAGTACTCAGATACTTTGTGTTCGGGAGTAACGGCTTCCACGGCCTTTCGGTTGGATGCCTTCTCCACAGCATTAAAGCGTGAGATTGACATTGTTGAATTGTTTTATGTTTTTACGACGCAAAAATACAAAACAGTTGACAATTGACAGTTGGCAATTGACAATTATTTAGTTTTCTCTATTAATTTGTCAATTTACTTCTCTAACTGTCAATTGCCAACTACTAACGGTCAACTATTAAAACAAACTCCAAGCCACCGTCAATCCCGCCATCACGATCGCTACCATGCTCATCAGCTTGATAAGGATATTCAAACTCGGGCCGGAAGTGTCTTTGAACGGATCGCCGACCGTATCGCCGACAACGGTTGCCTTATGCGCCTCGCTACCCTTGCCGCCGTGGTTTCCTTCCTCGATGAATTTCTTTGCGTTATCCCATGCTCCTCCGGCATTCGCCATGAATACGGCTAATACGAAGCCTGTGCTTAATCCACCGATCAATAGTCCGACAACGCCTGTCACACCAAATATGAGTCCGGTTAAGATGGGGGCGATAATAGCTAAAACGGAGGGAAGTACCATTTCGTGTTGCGCTCCCTTCGTCGAGATCTCAACGCAACGGGCATAATCCGGTTGTGCCTCTCCAGTCAGAATACCCTTGATTTCCTTGAACTGACGGCGAACTTCCTCCACCATGTGCCCGGCCGCACGCCCTACAGCGTTCATCGTAAGGCCACAGAACATGAATGCCATCATGGAACCTAGGAACATTCCGGCTAAAACCTTAGGATTCATTAAGGTAACATCATAATATACCATAAAGTCCGAGAATGAGGCTTTAGATATTTCGATACTCCTGCCATCGGTAAAGTTCAGGACGGTCTCTCCTAAACGGAGCAAACCGATCTTGATCTCTTCTACATAAGAGGCCAACAGAGCCAAGCCGGTTAACGCGGCGGAACCGATAGCGAAACCTTTACCTGTAGCGGCAGTCGTATTTCCTAATGAATCCAATGCGTCTGTACGCTTGCGGACTTCTTTCCCTAGGTTGCACATCTCGGCGTTGCCTCCGGCATTATCCGCTATGGGACCGTAAGCGTCTGTAGCCAACGTAATACCTAAGGTCGATAGCATACCTACGGCCGCTATACCGATTCCGTATAATCCCATGCCCACGTTCGTGAAGTCGAATCCGGAGGCGAACAAGAAGGAACAAATAATACCGACCACGACGGCAAGTACCGGGATGGCCGTAGAGAGCATACCTAGTCCGAGACCGGAGATAATAACCGTTGCCGGCCCAGTCAGTCCCGCTTCGGAGACGAGCCGGGTCGGTTTATAGGATTGGGAGGTATAATATTCCGTCGCCTGCCCGATCACGATTCCGACTAGCAGACCTACGATCACGGAACAACCGATCCAGAACCAATTCTCCATGCCTAATACATAAAGAATCCCGAACGTGGAGATAGCGATCAATACGGAACTCAAGTTCGTTCCTATGGCTAAGGCTTTCAATAGTTGCTTGATCGTCGCGTTCTCATTCGTACGGACGGCGAAAATACCAATAATAGATAAAATGATACCGACAGCGGCGATAAGCATTGGGGCGACAACCGCCTTATATTGTAATTCTACGCTTCCGGAAGAAACGAACGCGGCGGCTCCCAATGCGGCGGTCGCTAGGATAGAACCGCAATAAGATTCATATAGGTCGGCTCCCATACCGGCGACGTCACCTACATTGTCGCCTACGTTATCGGCGATTGTCGCCGGGTTACGAGGATCATCCTCCGGGATCCCAGCCTCAACTTTACCTACTAAATCCGCTCCGACATCGGCGGCTTTCGTATAGATTCCTCCTCCCACACGTGCGAACAAGGCTTGCGTGGAGGCACCCATTCCGAATGTAAGCATGGTTGTCGTGATAATGGTGAGTTTATGGGTCGGGTCCAAAGCCTCGTCTGGGATGAAAGCATTTAACAGGATATACCAGAATGAGATATCCAGCAATCCAAGTCCTACAACGACTAAGCCCATGACCGCCCCGCTTCGAAAAGCGACTTGTAAGCCTTTGTTCAAGGAAGTGCGGGCCGCGTTCGCCGTACGGGCCGAGGCATAAGTCGCTGTCTTCATGCCTAAGAAACCCGCTAATCCGGAAAAGAAACCTCCTGTCAGGAAGGCGATCGGAACCCATTCGTTTTGAACATGGAAGCCATAGGCCATAATAGAGAATAAGATTACTAGGACAACGAAAACCGAGGCGACTACTTTGTATTGCTGTTTCAGATACGACATCGCCCCTTCACGCACAAAGGAGGCGATCTTTTTCATCAACTCAGTTCCTTCACTCTCTTTCATCATCTGCCTGAAGAAGTACCAGGCAAATGCTAGCGCTAGGACAGACGCTAACGGGATAATCCAGAAAATACTCGTAATCATAACATGGTAGATTTAATGTTATACTTAGAAAGCAATGTGACAACACCTTTACTTTCCGTGTAAATGTAGCAAAAATAAAAGAGGATGGAAACTTTTTCCCTAATAATAATGTTTGTAATTAAAAAAAACAGCATATTTGTCACTTGATTAAGAGATAAGAAATAAATGGCAGAAGAGACAAACCATAAACCCTATAGGTTGGGCTTGGCGCTTAGCGGAGGCGGAGCGAAAGGTTTTGCGCATATCGGAGTATTCCGGATGATGGAGGAATGCGGGCTGAAGCCGGATATCATAGCCGGTACCAGTGTCGGATCCTTAATGGGCACCTTGTTTGCCGATGGCTATTCGGCGGCGGAGATCCAAGAACTTTTTACCGGACGTGAGTTCTCGGAATTCGCCCAGTTGCAGATTCCGAAGGCGGGTTTGTTCGATAGTAAGCGCTTTCGTTATTTCTTGAGGCGACACTTGCGGACCAAGAACATCGAGGACTTGCAGATTCCGATGGTGATTGTCGCGACTGATTTGGATAATGGCGAAAGCCATGAATTTAGGAGTGGTCCTATTGTTGAGGCGGTGACAGCTTCTTGTAGTATCCCGATTATTTTCAGTCCTGTAGTCATCAATGGCGTTCATTATGTGGATGGAGGATTATTTCACAACTTTCCGGTCTCCATCATCCGTGAGGAATGTGAGCGTATTATCGGGGTGAACGTAAGCCCGTTGATCCCGCAAAAATATAAGCAGACCATATTCCATATCGCCGAGCGCTCTTATCATTATATGTTCCGGGCAAATACGCTGGAGGATCGAGAGATGTGTGATGTCTTAATAGAGGCGGAGGAGTTTGGCTTATATAAGACATTCGATCTTGAGAATGTAGACGTGATTTGTAATATTGGCTATTCCGCCGCTGCCCGTTGCTTTGAGAAAGTGTTGGATGAGAATAAATATGAAACCTTGGTGAAAGCGATCGCGGCAAGAAAGAAAGGCCTGATGCCGTGACAAATCGTCTGTCTGGACAAAGCGCTTTCCCACAAAAACTTTATATATAGATGAACGCAATGGAACAAAAAAACAAGATGGTAATTTATCAGGTATTCCCGCGTTGGTTTGGGAATCTGCGACCATCTCCTGTAATGAATGGTAGTTTAGCCGAGAATGGAGTGGGTAAGTTTTCGGCTTTTACTCCTTTGGCTTTATCCAAAATCAAAGAACTAGGTGTTACTCATGTATGGTATACAGGGGTGATAGAGCACGCTACAAAAACCGATTACACCATGTTTGGCATCCGGAAAGACCATTCTGCCGTAGTAAAAGGTAAGGCCGGATCTCCATATGCTATAAAAGATTACTATGATATAGATCCGGATTTGGCGGATAATATCCAGAACCGTATGAGTGAGTTCGAGGATTTGGTGAAACGTACGCATGAGGCTGGGATGAAGGTTATTATCGATTTTGTACCCAACCATGTGGCACGTCAATATTTCTCGGACGCACGGGAACCTTTCGTGGAGGACTTAGGTCAAACGGATAATGTGTCCAAGGCTTTTGATGTGAATAATAACTTTTATTATCTTCCGGGGCAGACCTTGACGCTTCGTTTTGATCCGCAGCGTGAGGAGGATTTTGCCTATAGTGAGTTTCCGGCGAAGGTGACCGGTAACAATCATTTCGATGCCTATCCAAGCCAGAACGATTGGTATGAGACGGTGAAGCTGAACTACGGCGTGGATTATATGCACGGTGGTGCTTGCCATTTCAATACCATTCCCAATACGTGGGAGAAAATGTTGGAGATCTTGTTGTTCTGGGCTGATAAGGGGGTGGATGGTTTTCGTTGTGATATGGCTGAGATGGTCCCGGTAGAGTTTTGGAACTGGGTGATTCCTCAGGTGAAGAAGGTGCGTGATGTGATCTTTATAGCGGAGGTGTATAATCCGGATGAGTATAGGAATTATATTTATACGGGACACTTTGATTATTTGTATGACAAGGTTGGTCTTTATGATACGGTTCGTGCGGTGATGTGCGGACAGGCTCCGGCTAGTAATATATCGCATTGTTGGCAATCGTTGGAGGGAATCCAGAAAAATATGTTGAATTTCTTGGAGAATCACGATGAACAGCGTGTCGCTTCTGATTTCTTTGCGGGGGATGCTCGTCCGGGTATTCCGGGCATGATTGTCTCCGCTGCCATGAATACGAATCCGGTTATGATCTATAGTGGTCAGGAACTTGGCGAAAGAGGAATGGACGCGGAAGGTTTCAGTGGACGTGATGGCCGTACGACCATCTTCGATTATTGGAGCGTCGAGAGTTTGCGAAACTGGAATAATAATGGACTCTTTGATGGGGCTAAATTAACGCCGGCAGAACGCTCGTTGCGTGAGATGTACGCTAAGTTATTGAATGTGGTACGATCCGAGCCGGTTATTGTCGAGGGAGCGTTTTATGATTTGATGTACGCGAACTCCGGTAATCCTTATTTCAATCCGAACCGTCAGTATGCGTTCTTGCGCAAATGGAAGAATGAGGTGCTTCTGGTGGTCGTGAATTTCGACCATGCCGATCAATGTGTATGGGTAAATATCCCGGTCGAGGCATTCAAGGCTCTTGATTTTGAGGATAACAAACCGGCTGAATTGACCGACTTGTTAACCGGGGAAACGACTATCAGTACGCTAACAGACGCTTATCCTTATCAAGTGAAACTCCCGGCTTATTCCGGTAAGATGCTAAAGTTCTCTTTTCTCCATAAATAAGAGCTTTCTTGAAAAGTTTAGGAGTGCTGTATAGATAATTCATTGGTGGAGTTAGGTGGTTGATACGGGACAGCTAGCTTCATCGGGCAAGTAACTTAAGTGAAATGCCAAAGTAACTTAACATACTTGCCCAATGAAGCTAGGTGACTTTTTCCTTTGATTTAAATGAAAAGAAGGGAAGCCGTATAATAAATGCCAGCCGCTAAAAGCCCACTTCCCGGGATCGTAAGAACCCATGCAGCCATCAAGCTTTGAGTTACTCCCCAACGAACGGCTGAGAAACGTTTGGTCGCACCAACTCCGATAATAGCCCCTGTAATCGTATGCGTGGTACTCCGCTATCAGAGATGGGGCGTGGGTTATAGATGGTAATACGTTTGGCGGAACTTTATCTCTGTTTCCGTGCTTTTAGTTTTGCCCGTACTACCTCTATTACGGCAGGAAGTATGGATATGAATATAATTGCTATGATCAATATCTTGAGGTTCTGCTGTACGAAAGGAAGATCTCCGAAAAAGTATCCCGTATAGCAGAAAAGCAGTACCCAGAAAGCGCCGCCTATCAGGTTGTAGATCATGAAATAGTAATAGTGCATTTTACCCATTCCGGCTACAAAGGGAGCGAAAGTACGGACAATCGGTACGAATCGGGCGATGATTATGGTTTTGCCTCCATATTTTTTGTAGAACTCATGCGTTTTATCCAAATGGCTTTTCTTGAATATCTTGGAGTTGGGATTGTTAAATAGTTTACGACCGAAAAAATGACCTATCATATAATTACAGGAGTCTCCCAATACTGCCGCCGCGAATAATATCAAGGCTAAGAGATTTATCTCTAAAGGCATACCGGGTAACGCTGTTATCGCTCCGGCGACGAACAAGAGGGAATCCCCGGGCAAGAATGGGGTGACTACCAATCCCGTTTCACAAAAAATGATTAGGAATAATATCGCGTAGGCCCAAGTATGATATTCTTGTACGATCTCGATCATATGCTGATCGATATGTAAGATGAAGTCTAATAAAAATTCCATTTTAGATTGATTATTAATTGATAAGAACTATCCTATATGACCCAATAAGAAAACAAAATAGATGTTTATTCTGTTCCCTTTGAGAAATCTAGAAAATAAGAATAGTGAGAAAGCAGACATTAAAGTGCTATCTTCTACTTTTTTGATGGAAATAAGGGGGAAAGAGAGTTTAAATGAGAATACGTCTTAGGGTATAGATATAGTACCCATAGGAGAATTTAAGGGGATTTATACAAAATGAAATGAATGTTTGTCTTTCTTTAGGATATTGAGTTTTTATAAACCGTACGATCCTTTCCGCGGATGAGGATAGGTTTGTCCTTGAGTTTTTTGATGTGGAGGTGCTGCGGAATAGTGAAGAAGCCTTGATATAGCCATCTTCCATCTTATAGCTTTGTTTTCCGTTGTATAGCTTTTTTTCGTATCGTTCGATATCTGTTTGGGGGATATTGTATTCCGTCTTGTCTTCATTCGGAGAGTACATGGTGTAAATATCCTTGTATTTCTGTTGGTTCTCGGGAGTTGATGAAGAACCCGAAGTCAGAAATACACTTACCAATACGAAGAAATAGAGTAAATACTTCATCATTGCGGTTGCAAATATAGAAAGTTTTCCAAATATAAAGAGGTTATTGTAAATAAGTTTTGTACTTTTGCGGCACAATTCAAATCTATTCACTTTAAGATAAATATTCGGAATAATGAGTGCACAAACTCCTTTCTTGGTGTTTTCGGGAACGAACTCCCGGTATCTTGCAGAGAAAATTTGCAACAGTTTAGGTTGTCCTCTGGGACAGATGAATATCCAGCACTTTGCCGATGGTGAGTTCTCTGTTTCTTATGAAGAGTCTATCCGCGGTAGAGATGTATTCTTAGTACAATCTACATTCCCTAATTCAGACAATCTGATGGAGTTGCTTCTGATGATTGACGCGGCTAAACGTGCTTCCGCACATTCAATCATCGCTGTAGTCCCTTACTTCGGTTGGGCTCGTCAGGATAGAAAGGATAAGCCTCGTGTTTCTATTGGCGCTAAGTTGATCGCTGATATGTTGAGCACGGCAGGTATCAATCGTTTGATTACGATGGACCTTCATGCGGATCAGATCCAAGGATTCTTTAATGTGCCGGTGGATCACTTATATGCTTCTTCCGTATTCTTGGATTATATCAAGACGTCTTTGCCTTTGGATAACTTGTGTATCGCGACTCCGGATGTTGGTGGTACGAAACGTGCCAGCAGCTATTCTAAGTATTTAGGCTTGCCGATGGTCATTTGCCACAAATCTCGTTTGCGTGCCAATGAGGTGGCCGAGATGCGTATTATCGGTGATGTGACGGGCTTGGATGTCCTTTTGGTTGATGACATGGTGGATACGGCCGGAACAATTACGAAAGCTGCGAACTTGATGTTGGAGAATGGCGCGAAGTCTGTTCGTGCTATCGCCAGCCACGCTGTGATGTCTGATCCGGCTTCTACTCGTGTAGATCAGTCCGCTTTAACGGAAATGATCTTTACGGATTCTATTCCTTACGCTAAGAAATGCGAGAAAGTAAAGGTGTTATCTGTCGCTGACATGTTTGCAGAGGCGATCCGTCGTGTATGTAGTGGTGAGTCTATCAGCTCTTTATATGCTATTTAATAGAATAAGATAGAAAAATAAAAACGGTCGCTTCCTTTTGGAGGCGACCGTTTTTTATTTAGAATAAATCTGAATATGTGTTACTTGGTCTCATCAATAATCATGCCGCTGCCCAGACATAAGTGATGGTCTTTGTCGTAGATTACACTGTATTGGCCAGGAGCGATACCTTGAATCTTTTCGTCGGATTCTACACGATATAGATCTCCGATACGACGGATGTAGCCATGCGTAAATTCCGGGGTATGACGGATCTTGAAAGTGATTTCTTTCTCACCCTCAAATTCTCCCCATGGATCTTCCGTGATGAAATCGAAGCCTTGCATATTGATCACCTTACCATATTGCGTTTCCGGGTCGTAGCCGTTGGAGACATAAATGATATTTCGCTTAATGTCTTTTTGGATAACGAACCAAGGGCCGCCACTTAATCCCAATCCCTTACGTTGGCCGATCGTATGGAACCAATATCCATTGTGTTTACCCAAGACCTTACCCGTCTCTAGTTCCACGATTTTTCCCGGGCGTTTCCCTAAATAACGCTCTATAAAGTCGTTGTAGTTAATCTTGCCTAAGAAGCAAATGCCTTGGCTATCCTTACGCTTGGCGCTCGGCAATTTCTGGGCCTCGGCGATGGCACGTACCTCACTTTTCATTAAATGCCCGATCGGAAACATGAGTTTCTGTATCTGTAGGCGGGTGATTTGCCCTAAGAAATCAGTCTGATCTTTTACCGGGTCCTTGGCGGTAGAAAGCCATATCTTGCCGTCTATCTCCGTGGTCGTGGCATAATGACCGGTAGCGATCTTATCGAAATCCTTGCCCCATTTTTCCTCGAAACAACCGAACTTGATATATTTATTACACATCATATCCGGGTTAGGGGTAAGACCGCGTTTGACAGATTCGATCGTATAGCTTACCACCCGATCCCAATACTCGTCGTGTAAGGAGACGATCTCGAACCGGCATCCATACTTGCGGGCGATATATGAGGTGATCTCGATATCCTCTTCCGCCGGGCAATCGATATAGCCATCCTTGTCTTCCATACCGATACGGATATAGAAGATGGTCGGATCGTATCCTGCCTCTTTGAGTTGATGCACTACGACAGAGCTGTCTACTCCTCCTGAAACTAATGCCGCTATTTCCATTCTCTTTTTTGTCTTTGCTTTTGAACTTACAAAAGTAGAGAAAAAATCTCAAACCTTTGATATTGACTGTATATTCTCTATCTTTGCGGTTGGCCCTTATTGGAATGCGGGCCTTCAAACTATGTACTTTAGATGTAATATATTATAGGAAAAGCAAATCGTAGTAAGATATGAAAAAAATAATGTTATCGCTTATGACAGCTATGGTTATGACGGCTTGTACAGGCCAACAGTCGGATACGGCATCTCAAAATTCCGATAAGGAGTTCAATTATGTAGTGGATCAGTTCGCTGATCTGGAGATTCTTCGCTATAAAGTTCCGGGTTTCGAATCCCTGTCCTTGCGACAAAAGCAACTATTATATCATCTTTCCGAAGCGGCCTTGATGGGACGTGATATATTCTTCGATCAGAATGGACGCTATAATCTGGCGATCCGCAGGACACTGGAGGCTATTTATACGAATTATAAGGGAGATCGGGAGGACCCTCAATTCAAGGCTTTGGAAACCTATTTGAAACGGGTGTGGTTCTCCAGTGGTATCCATCATCATTATGCGTTGGACAAGTTTGCCCCGGGGTTTTCTCCTGAGTTCTTGATGGATTGTATTCACCAAATCGACGCTAAGAAGTTACCTCTTCGTGAGAATCAAAACGTGGATCAGTTCATGATCGAGATCGCTCCGGTAATCTTTGATCCGGGCGTTATGCCAAAGTGTAGCGTACAAAGCGGTGACGGTGATCTGATCAAAGCTTCTTCTAATAATTATTACGGGGGAGGCATCAGTCAAAAAGAGGTAGAGGACTTCTATGCGCAAATGAAAATGGGAAAGGATACCATTTCCCCGATTTCTTACGGGTTGAATAGCCGTTTGGTAAAAGAGAACGGTACGGTCGTTGAAAAGGTTTGGAAAGTAGGAGGGCTTTATTCCGCCGCGATAGAAAAAATCGTAGATCAATTGCGACAAGCCTTGCCTTTCGCCGAGAATGATACGCAGAAAGCGATCATTGGGAAATTGATCGAATATTATCAAACGGGCGATTTGAAGACGTTCGATGCTTATTCGATCCTTTGGGTAGAGGATACAGCTTCGGAGGTGGATTTCGTGAATGGCTTTATCGAGACTTATGGGGATCCGTTAGGAATGAAAGCAAGCTGGGAGTCTACCGTGAATTTTACGAATAAGGAGGCGACTAAGCGTACGAAAATCATCAGTGATAATGCGCAATGGTTTGAGGATCATTCTCCGGTAGATAAGCGTTTCAAGAAAGAGAAGGTGAAAGGAGTCAGTGCTAAGGTAATCACGGTATCTATGTTGGGAGGTGATTGCTATCCGGCTACCCCGATCGGTATCAATTTGCCAAATGCGGATTGGATTCGTCGAGATCATGGCTCGAAGTCTGTTACGATAGAGAATATCACGGAGGCTTATGATAAGGCATCTCAGGGAAATGGCTTTAGCGAAGAGTTTGTATGGAGTGACGTGGAGCGGAACGGTATGAAACAGTACGGTTTCTTAACGGATAATCTACATACGGATTTACATGAGTGTCTGGGACATGGTTCCGGTAAATTGCTGGAAAACACGGACCCGGATGCGCTGAAAGCCTATAGCTCTACACTGGAGGAAACCCGTGCGGATTTGTTTGGCCTGTATTATTTGGCAGATCCGAAGCTGGTGGAACTGGGATTGCTTCCGGACGGCGAGGCTTATAAATCGGAATACTATAAATATATAATGAATGGCTTGATGACCCAGTTGGTTCGCATCGAGCTAGGCAAGAATGTAGAAGAGGCGCATATGCGTAACCGCCAGTTGATCGCTAAGTGGGCTTACGAGAAAGGGAAGGAAGCGAATGTGATCGAACTGAAAAAACGGGATGGCAAGACCTATGTGGTTGTGAATGACTATCCGAGGTTACGTGAGTTGTTTGGGACATTGCTTGCTGAGATTCAACGTATCAAGAGTGAGGGTGACTATGCGGCCGGAAAGAATCTTGTTGAAGGATACGGCGTGAAAGTAGATCCGGAGCTGCATGCGGAGGTCTTGGAGCGCTATGCTAAGTTAAACTTGGCTCCCTATAAAGGTTTTGTCAATCCTGTGATGAAAGAGGTAAAGAACTCTAACGGTGAGGTTACTGATATTGTCTTGGACTACACGGAAGGTTATACAGATCAGATGCTTCGTTATGGCCGTGATTATTCTTTCTTGCCGACTTATAATAATTAATAGATGGAAAGTTTACAAGACGAGATAAGGGAGATCCGCAAGCAACTTCGTTTGGCGATGAACGGGGTGATTTCTACGAGTATGCGTGAGAAAGGTATCGTATATAAGTTAAATTTCGGGGTTCCGTACCCCGAAATAAAAGAAATCGCCCGCAAGCATAAACCGAATGGAGAACTGGCGGCGGCTCTATGGAAAGAAGATATTCGTGAGTTTAAGATCTTGGCGACATTTCTCCAACCTGCCGAGACGTTGCCTTTGGATGAGGCGAAACGTTGGGTCAAGGAGATTCCTTATTTAGAGATCGCGGAGCATTGTTGCCGGAACTTGTTCGTTCATCTGCCTTATATGGAGGACTTCACGTTTGATCTGGTTGCTGATAAGGAAAATGAGTTCGCCCGCACGGTCGCCTTTCTTACTTGGGCCGAGAATTTCAAGCGAGGTGGTAGCTTGTCTTCTGTGGTTTTAGGATCTTTTTTGGTAGAAACCTTAAGCAGCTTAGCGGAGACTAAGGGTTTTAAGTCTACGCTGAAAGAGAAACAAGCGTCTATTCAAGCCATGAAGTTTTATGGGCGTCAATCCGAGGGGAATGCGGAAAGGATCCTAGACGGTTTCAAGGAATTTCAGGAGGCTGCGGGAAACACGCCGGAATTACAAGAAATCTATAATGAATTAAAATTCGAGTTTGAATATTATCGGTAAGGCTTTGCGTTTAAAATAAATGCGCTAACTTTGTCGTTTGTGCGGTCTTTAGGAGATGGAAGCGAAAGTTTATACGGAAATACGTGCGTTGTTTACCGAATATCTAACGGAGAAGAAACTGCGGAAAACCGAGGAGAGATATGCTATATTCAAGGAGATATGTGCTTTTCCCGGTCATTTTGATGTGTGTATGCTTTCGGATCGGTTGGAGCAAGACAACTTCCATGTCAGTAAGGCAACACTCTATAATACGTTGGATGTACTGGTTGATGCCGGTTTGGTGGTGCGTCATCAAATAACCGTCCAGTCGGTGCAATATGAGTTGAGGATTTATGCCGATACGCATTTGCATTTGGTTTGTACGAGATGCGGGGCCATCCGGGAGCTGCGAAACAGTGCGTTGAAAGCGGATATGAGAAACTTGAAAGTTTCTCGTTTTACGCCGGAGTATTATTGTTTGTACATTTATGGCCTGTGCAGTAAATGCAAGTTTAAGCAGCAAAGGTCAGTTAAATAAGAATATTAATAGCCTATAATAAATATAGAAAAGATGAAAGTAGACGTTTTGTTAGGATTGCAATGGGGCGACGAGGGCAAAGGCAAGGTTGTCGATGTGCTGACTCCGAATTACGATGTGGTAACTCGTTTTCAAGGAGGCCCTAATGCCGGACATACATTGGAGTTTAACGGGGAAAAGTATGTGTTACGTTCGATTCCTTCCGGTATTTTCCAAGGTGGAAAAATAAACGTAATCGGTAACGGTGTCGTTCTGGACCCGTTATTGTTCAAGCAGGAAGCGGAATCATTGGCAGCGAGTGGTCACGATATCACCAAGCAGCTTTATATCTCTAAGAAAGCTCACCTAATTTTACCTACTCACCGGATCTTGGATGCCGCTTATGAGGCCGCAAAAGGTTCCGGAAAGATCGGTACGACAGGAAAGGGTATCGGCCCGACTTATACGGATAAGATTAGCCGTAACGGTGTTCGTGTGGGCGATTTATTGCATAACTTCGAAGAGAAATATGCGGCCGCTAAAGCAAAACATGAAGCGATCTTGCGTTCATTGAACTATGAATATGATATAACCGAGATGGAGGCTCAATGGATGGAGGCCTTGAACTACCTCAAACAATTCAAATTGATTGATAGCGAGCATGTCATCAATAACTATTTGAAGGAAGGTAAGTCGGTCTTGGCGGAAGGCGCTCAAGGTACGATGCTGGATATAGACTTCGGTTCTTATCCATTCGTGACTTCCTCTAACACGATCTGTGCCGGATGTTGTACGGGACTGGGTGTTTCTCCCCGGAATATCGGTGAGGTATATGGAATCTTCAAGGCTTATTGTACACGTGTAGGTAGCGGTCCGTTCCCGACCGAGTTGTTTGATGAGGTGGGAGATAAGATCGGTCAATTAGGCCATGAGTTCGGTGCGGTTACGGGACGTAAACGTCGTTGTGGCTGGATTGATTTGGTAGCCTTGAAATATGCCGTGATGATCAACGGTGTAAGCCAATTGATCATGATGAAGAGTGATGTGTTGGATACCTTCGATACGATCAAGGCTTGCGTGGCTTATAAGATGAATGGTGTCGAGACTAATGAGTTCCCGTATGAGATCGATGATACGATCGAACCTGTATACGTGGAATTACCGGGTTGGAAGACGGACATGACGAAGATGCAGAGCGAGGACGAGTTCCCGGAGGAGTTCAACGCTTACCTTTCTTTCTTGGAGGAAGAACTGGGTGTGCCTGTGAAGATCGTTTCCGTAGGACCGGATCGTGAACAGACGATTGTCAGATATACAGAAGAATAAACTCGTTATAAATCGTACAAAATGGCAGAAGACCACATTCCTCAAGGGGTGTCTCCTGCCATTTTTGTCTTTGGCAAACTTTTTGTCGTTGTTTTATAAAACTAAATAAGATAGAAATTTATGAGTATGTATTGGATTATATTTATTGGATTTGCGCTATTGAGTTGGCTGGTGTCATCCCGCCTTCAGGGCAAGTTTGAGAAGTATTCGAAAATCCCTATGCCGAATGGCATGACAGGAAAAGATGTCGCTGAGAAGATGTTGCATGACAATGGTATCTATGATGTAAAGGTGATTTCTACACCCGGACATCTGACGGACCATTACAATCCCGCTAACCAGACGGTGAACTTGAGTGAGTCGGTTTATTATAGCAATAGTATCGCCGCCGCTGCGGTTGCCGCCCATGAGTGCGGTCACGCTGTGCAGCATGCTACCGCTTACGCTCCGTTGAGAATGCGTTCGGCTTTGGTTCCGGTTGTTAGTTTCGCCTCTAATATCATGACATGGGTGTTGCTGGGTGGTATGTTATTATTGCATACGTTTCCTCAGCTATTGTTATTCGGTATAATCTTGTTCGCTACGACTACGCTATTTAGCTTTATCACGCTTCCGGTCGAGATCAATGCCAGCCAACGTGCTTTAGCGTGGTTGAGCAATGCCGGTATAACAAATGCTTATACGCATGATAAGGCAGAGGACGCTTTACGTTCCGCCGCTTATACGTACGTGGTCGCAGCGTTAGGTTCGCTTGCTACATTATTATATTATATAATGATATTCTTGGGGGGAAGAAGCAGGGATTGATAAGTCTCGGAGGAGGCTTTCCTCGAATGCCCATTATAAAGATGTTAGAATGCCCATTGTAAGATGCTTATAACTGCGATTGTAAGCTCCTTACAGTGGGCATTGTTATTTTCTTATTTATTTCGAGCAAAAACATTACCTTTGCGGACAGAATAATCATTTAAAACATAAGATCATGCAAAAACCTTCCATACCCAAAGGTACCCGGGATTTTTCGCCGGAGGAAATGGCGAAACGTAATTATATATTCAACACGATCCGTGAAGTATTTCACTTGTATGGCTTCCAGCAAATAGAGACTCCTGCCATGGAAAACCTTTCTACATTGATGGGTAAATATGGCGAGGAAGGGGATAAGCTCCTTTTCAAGATATTGAATTCCGGTGATTGTTTCGCTGGTATCTCGGATGAGGAGTTAATGGAAAAGAACCCGTTGAGATTTGCTGCTAAGGCTTGTGAGAAAGGCTTGCGTTATGATTTGACCGTTCCGTTCGCCCGTTACGTGGTACAACATCGTAATGAGATCAGTTTTCCGTTCAAACGTTACCAGATCCAACCGGTTTGGCGTGCCGATCGTCCGCAAAAGGGACGTTATCGGGAGTTCTACCAATGTGATGGCGACGTTGTGGGTTCTGATTCCTTGATCAATGAGGTGGAACTGATCCAGATTATGGACGAGGTGTTCCATCGTTTTGGCATTCGTGTGTGTATCAAGATGAACAATCGTAAGATCCTTTCCGGTATTGCCGAAATCATAGGCGAGGCGGATAAGATCGTAGACATTACGGTAGCTATCGACAAGCTGGATAAGATTGGCTTGGACAACGTGAATGAAGAGCTTCGTTCCAAGGGTTTACCCGAGGAGGCGATCGAGCGTTTGCAGCCGATCATTATGCTGCAGGGTTCAAATCAAGAAAAGATCGCTACCTTGAAAGAGGTATTATCTGCGTCTGAGACTGGTTTGAAAGGTGTAGCCGAATTGGATTTTATCTTGGAGCGCATCTCTCATACGCCAATTCGTGCGGAATTAGAGCTTGATCTGACATTGGCTCGTGGCTTAAACTATTATACAGGTGCGATTTTCGAGGTGAAAGCCTTGGACGTACAGATCGGTAGTATCACGGGTGGTGGTCGCTATGACAATCTGACAGGGGTGTTTGGCATGGAAGGCGTGTCTGGTGTCGGTTTCTCTTTTGGCGCTGATCGTATCTTTGATGTATTGAACCAATTGGATTTATATCCGGAAGGGTCTTTGAAGACTACACAGCTTCTATTCGTGAACTTCGGACAGAAAGAGGAGATTCATTTATTGCCGTTGATCGCTAAGGTTCGCAAGGCGGGGATTCGTACGGAGCTATATCCTGAGTCTACTAAAATGAAAAAGCAAATGGGATATGCGGACGCTAAGAAAATCCCGTTTGTCGCGATAGTCGGAGAGAATGAGATGGCCGAGAATAAAATCAACTTAAAGAATATGCTCACGGGTGAGCAAAACCTTGTGACTATCGAGGAGTTGATAGAACGCTTTTAGAGAATAGTGGATTATGGAACACGGACTACACGGATGACACGGAACACACGGATAAATACTAATACCGTGTGTTCCGTGTCATCCGTGTAGTCCGTGTTCAAATGGTTCTAAACTTATAAATTAATGAAACGACCA
>NZ_QTMG01000007.1:110344-170009 GCF_003635435.1 Parabacteroides sp. AF21-43
AAATGGTTCTAAACTTATAAATTAATGAAACGACCATGAAAATACCTGTTTTTATACTCTCAATATCTTTATACTTTTCTTCCTGCTCTTTCACCCCCCGTGCCGAGTGGGTAACGACAACCGAGAATTCCCCTTGGGCTGAGCAACCCGATCTGATCTCCGCCCTTGCGGATACGATACCTAATATTGATATAACAATTCTAACAGAAAAGCATCAACAACAAATTGATGGTTTCGGAGCCTGTTTTAATGAATTAGGTTGGCTTTCCTTGAGTAAGCTGGAGCCAAGTGTACGTGAGGAAATCATGGAAGAGCTTTTCTTCCCCGGAGTCGGAGCCAACTTCACGATTTGCCGGATGCCTGTAGGAGCAAATGATTTCTCCCGTGATTGGTATTCGTATGACGAGGTAGATGGTGATTTCACGATGGAACATTTTACCATCGCCAATGACCAACAAACCTTGATCCCTTTTATCAAGAACGCCCAAAAGTATCAACCAGATTTACGCTTGTGGGCTTCCCCGTGGTGCCCTCCCGCTTGGATGAAATATAACAAACACTATGCCTCTGCCTATACGGGTGAGAATTATGACGAGAAGTATCGAAATGGTTTGCCGGCCGATAAGGTCGGCCATGAAGGTACGGATATGTTTATCCAAGACCCTCTTTACCTGAAAGCCTATGCCCTCTATTTCTCTAAATTTATCGAGGCCTATAAGAAACAAGGAATTCCAATCTTTGCCGTAATGTCCCAAAACGAGTTCAACTCTGCGCAAATATTCCCGAGTTGTTGTTGGACATCGGCTTCTTTGGCTAATTTTATCGGTAATTATCTCGGGCCGGCCATGCAGGTTCAAGGAGTGGAAATTATGTTCGGCACGATGGAACGTGCGAATGAGTCGCTTGTTGATACGGTATTGACAGATCCTGTTAGTGGTAAATATGTAAAAGGTGTCGGTTTCCAATGGGCGGGTAAGGGAGCTATCACCGGAATCCACAAACGTTATCCCGGGTTGAAGCTTTACCAAACCGAGCAAGAATGTGGAGATGGCAAGAACGATTGGAAGGGTGCCATGTATTCTTGGGGGTTGATGCGACATTTTCTGGATAATGGCGTTTCTGCCTATATGTATTGGAATATATCTTTGGAAAATGGAGGGATCAGTCGTTGGGGATGGGCGCAAAACTCATTGGTTGTCGTAGATCCGCAAACCAAGAGCTATCGATATACTCCGGAATACTACGTGATGAAACATGTCAGCCATTATGTCCAG
The DNA here is from genome assembly GCF_003635435.1 of Parabacteroides sp. AF21-43. NCBI lineage: Bacteria > Pseudomonadati > Bacteroidota > Bacteroidia > Bacteroidales > Tannerellaceae > Parabacteroides > Parabacteroides sp. AF21-43. The sequence continues at coordinate 111,619 of NZ_QTMG01000007.1, forward strand.
CCCGGTGCGTATAAATTAGAAACGGAAGGAGCTTATACGAATCTGCTGGCATTCCGTAACCCGGATAACAGTATCGCCTTGATTATCGCCAATGAGACCAGTGATGATCATTCTCTTTCCATTCGCATCGGCGATCGAGTCTATACTCCGATCGTAAAAGCATATTCCATGAATACGCTGCTGGTCGATTGATTCTCCTTTTGAGAGATGCAAAAAGACAAGTTGTCAGTTATCTCTTCGGATATTTGTCCATTTCGTCCGAAATATTGTCAGTCGAACCCGGGTGAATTCGTTTGGCACACTATTCGCATAGGCTTAGGCGTGAACATAAAGTTCATAACTAAAAAAGTAATATTATTAACATTTAAAATACCAAGAAAATGAACATTAGACCATTAGCAGACCGCGTGCTGATTAAGCCGGCCGCTGCGGAAGAGAAAACATTAGGTGGAATTATTATTCCTGACTCAGCAAAGGAAAAACCTTTAAAGGGTGAGATTGTAGCCGTAGGTAACGGAACGAAAGACGAGGAGATGGTTGTAAAGGTTGGTGATAACGTATTGTATGGTAAGTATGCGGGTACGGAAATCGAACTAGACGGTGAGAAATACTTGATCATGCGCCAAGCAGACGTTTTAGCTATTATCTAATTCATTTTTATAAACAACAATATTAAAAAGAAATACAATCATGGCAAAAGAGATTAAATACGATATGGATGCCCGCGACCTTTTGAAGAAAGGTGTGGATGAGTTGGCTAATGCCGTTAAGGTAACATTAGGCCCGAAAGGTCGTAACGTAATTATCGAGAAGAAATTCGGAGCTCCTCACATCACGAAAGATGGTGTAACGGTTGCTAAAGAAGTAGAGTTGACTTGCCCGTTCGAGAACATGGGTGCTCAATTGGTTAAGGAAGTGGCTTCCAAGACAAACGATAACGCCGGTGACGGTACGACTACAGCTACGGTTTTGGCTCAGTCTATCATTGGTGTCGGTTTAAAGAACGTTACTGCCGGAGCGAACCCGATGGATTTGAAACGTGGTATCGACAAGGCTGTCGCTAAGGTTGTAGAGAGCATCGCTAACCAAGCTGAGGCTGTAGGTGATAAGTTCGAGAAGATCGAGCATGTAGCGAAGATCTCCGCAAATGGTGACGAGGCTATCGGTAAGTTGATCGCGGAGGCTATGCAACGTGTGAAGACTGAAGGTGTTATCACGGTTGAGGAAGCTAAAGGTACTGAAACTACAGTTGACGTAGTTGAGGGTATGCAGTTCGACCGCGGTTATATCTCTCCGTACTTCGTAACGGATACAGAGAAGATGGAGTGCCAGATGGAGAATCCGTATATCTTGATTTATGACAAGAAGATCTCCGTATTAAAAGACCTTCTTCCTATCCTTGAGCCGACCGTACAGAGCGGACGTCCTCTTTTGATCATCGCTGAGGATATCGACAGCGAGGCTTTGGCTACATTGGTAGTGAACCGTCTGCGTGGTTCCTTGAAGATCTGCGCTGTTAAGGCTCCGGGCTTCGGCGACCGTCGTAAGGCTATGTTGGAAGATATCGCTGTATTGACAGGCGGTACGGTTATCTCTGAGGAGAAAGGTTTGAAATTGGAAGGTGCTACAATGGATATGCTAGGTACCGCTGAGAAGATCACGGTAGACAAAGATACCACTACCATTGTAAATGGTGCTGGTGACAAGGAGGCTATCCAAGCTCGTATCGGCCAGATCAAGATCCAGATGGAGAACACGACATCTGATTACGATAAAGAGAAATTGCAAGAGCGTTTGGCTAAGATGGCCGGCGGTGTAGCTGTTCTTTACGTAGGTGCTCCTTCTGAGGTTGAGATGAAAGAGAAGAAAGACCGTGTGGATGACGCATTGCACGCAACTCGTGCCGCTATCGAAGAAGGTACGGTGCCCGGTGGTGGTGTTGCCTATATCCGTGCTATCGATGCATTGGAAGGTATGAAGGGCGACAACGAGGACGAGACTACAGGTATCGAGATCGTTAAGCGCGCTATCGAGGAGCCGCTTCGCCAGATCGTAGCTAACGCTGGTAAGGAAGGTGCCGTTATCGTTCAGAAAGTGAAGGAAGGCAAGGGCGACTTCGGTTACAACGCTCGTAAGGACTGTTTCGAGAATTTGTGCGAGGCTGGTGTAATCGACCCGGCTAAGGTAACTCGCGTAGCATTGGAGAACGCTGCTTCTATCGCAGGTATGTTCTTGACTACAGAGTGTGTGATCGCAGAGAAGAAAGAAGAGACTCCGGCTATGCCTCCGATGAACCCGGGTATGGGCGGCGGAATGGGTGGTATGATGTAATCGACTCCCGTGATTAATGATATGGGCGGCCGTTCCGGAAGGGACGGTCGCTTTTTTTATTTTCATTTGCTTGCTAATTGGAAAAAACGATTACCTTTGTATGCGCAATACCGATAGGTTGCGCTTCAGAATGATTAAAAAAAGCCCAGGTGGCGGAATTGGTAGACGCGCTCGTTTCAGGTGCGAGTGGTTTTGCGATCGTGCAGGTTCGAGTCCTGTTCTGGGCACTTCCCAAAATAGAAAAAATGCAATCCTATACAGAAGACGAAATTGTAGTACAGCTTCGGGACCCGGCCCGACAACGTGAGGCCTTCGCCAAGGTCGTAAGCTTGTATGGCGAGAAGTTGTATTGGCATATACGAAAGATGGTACTGGATCATGAGGATGCGAACGACTTACTCCAAAATACATTTTTGAAAGCTTGGACGAACATCGAGCTTTTTCGCGGTGAGGCCAAATTATCTACATGGCTTTATAAGATCGCGATCAACGAATGCATTACTTTCCTAAACAAACAGCGAAATATGAATAACGTATCTATCGACGATGCGGATACCTTTTTGCTGGAACGTTTGAAAGGGGATGAATACTTCGATGGTGACGAGATACAGGTAAGATTGCAAAACGCTATTCTTACCTTGCCGGAGAAACAACGCTTGGTTTTCAATATGAAGTATAACGAGGAGATGAAGTACGAGGAGATGTCCGAGATACTAGGTACCTCTGTCGGGGCTTTGAAGGCCTCGTATCATCATGCGGTGAAAAAAATCGAGGAGTTTTTAACAAAAGAGATTTAAACCTTTTGCCCGAATCGCTGTCAAAGCAATATAAAAAGAGAAAAAGTATGAAAAAAGAAGAAAACAACCTAGATCGCTTGAAAGGAACTAATCCTTTCACTGTACCGGAAGGGTATATGGAAGGGCTTACGGAGCGGATCATGAGTCAGCTCCCCGAGAAGCCGGAGGAGAGGGCGAAACGGATTTCCTTGATGGATCGTGTTCGTCCGTGGTTGTACATGGCTGCGGTATTCGCTGGTCTTGGTTTGTTTTTCAAGGCTATCGTGGGAATAAACGGTTCCGATGGTAGTACTGCGTCTGATTCTTTACTGGTCCGGACGGAAGTCCCGACAACGGCTTTAGACGCTATTGAAGCGGAAGAAGATGAGGAGTATTTGGAGTATTTGGAAGTTCAGTACGCCAATTATCTCTTAGATGAGGAACTTTCCTATTCTGAATAAAGTTTAAAATAGTAATTTTATCGAAGATTTTTGTAATAATACTTGTATGAATAAAATATTTTTCATTACATTTGTAGCGATTTCGGTTCTACTCTCTTTCAATGCTACGGCACAAGAGAAGAAAGAGCAAAGACATTTTGATAGAGAAGCATTCGAAGCAAGGCGGAATGCTTTTATTACGGCTGAAGTTGGCCTTACACCTGAGGAAGCTGCACAATTTATTCCTTTATGCAATGAGTTGCGACAGAAAAAATTTGAGGTAGGTCGTGAATGTCGTAAGTTATCAAAAGAAATTCGACATAAGGAGAATCCGACAGATGCTGATTATAACAAAGTGATAGACGAATGTCTGGATGTTGAGATAAAAGAGGCACAGTTGGAAAAAGAGTATTTTGAGAGATTCAAGAAGATACTTTCTCCCGAAAAGGTCTATAAGTACCGAAATGCGGAATATAAGTTTGTCCGGAATTTTATGAAGAGTGGTCGGGACAACAAGAAGGAAGAAAAACAGAAAAAGTAAAATATTATCATTATTTGTGTTTTTTGTTTAGATTTAGTTTTGGCGTTTAAGTTAAGGGAGGGGTGGCGACGTGATGTCGGTTCCCCTTTTGTTTTGCCCTTATCCTAGCTTTATAAGCCTTTGGCCTTGGCCTCATTCCATAGTTGGTCCATTTCCTCCAATGTCATATCTTTCAAGGAACGACCTTCTTGGATCGTATGTTCCTCCAGATAATTAAAACGGCGGATAAACTTCTGGTTCGTGCGTTCCAATGCGTTGTCCGGATTTATTTTGTATAGGCGGGCAGCGTTGATCAAGCTAAAGAAGAGATCTCCGAACTCAGCTTCCATCTTATCTGCGTCCATCCTGTCTATCTCGGTTTTCAACTCATTAAATTCCTCCTGTACCTTATCCCATACTTGATCCCGTTGTTCCCAGTCGAAACCTACGTTACGGGCCTTATCTTGGATACGATGCGCTTTTACTACGGATGGGAGGGAAGCGGGAACACCTTCCAGCACGGTTTTGTTACCCCCCTTTTCTTTTAATTTAAGCTGCTCCCAGCTTTGCTCTACCTTTTGGGCGGTATCGGCGGAGGTATCTCCGAATACGTGTGGATGGCGGTAAATCAGTTTCTGGCAAAGGCTGTCGCAGACATCCTTGATATCGAAAGCTTCTTTTTCCTCGCCGATCTTGGAGTAAAAGACGATGTGCAATAACAGGTCTCCTAATTCCTTTTTTATGTTTGTGTTATCCTCACGCATCAGGGCCTCGCATAATTCATAGGTTTCCTCGATCGTATTCGTGCGGAGGCTCTCGTTTGTCTGTTTACGATCCCATGGGCATTTTACTCGTAATTCATCCAGAATGTCGAGTAATTGCCCGAAGGCTTCCATCTTCTCTTCTCTAGTTGCCATATTATTTACTTATTCGATAATGATTGTAAAAGAAAGAGGGCCGGGTTCTACCCTGCCCTCTGTATGTGTTTTATTGTTGTTCTTTCTTGAATTCTTTCAATCCGTTTTGAAGGAACTGGATGTATTTGGAAACATCCTCATTGAATGCGTATGAAGGTCCGAGCGGCTGTCCCTCGTCATTCAATAAGATGTAGAATGGCTGGGCGTTAGAACCGAACTTGCTTCGTTGCAAATAACTCCATTTATCACCGATCGTCTTCAACTTACGAGTCTTTCCGTTCTCTTGGATCTCGATGGGTTGCGGGAGTTTTGTCTTATCGTCTACCATGAGAGTGATTAGCACGTAATCATTTTCTAGCATTTGCTTCACCTTAGGATCCGTCCAAACGGAAGCCTCCATCTTACGGCAGTTTACGCAACCGAAACCGGAGAAATCGATCATGACGGGTTTATTTACCTTCTTGGCATAAGCCATACCGGATTCATAATCGTCGAACGCGGCGTGTACCTCGTTTTTGTATAGATTGAAATCTTGTGTATACAACGGAGGAGCGAATGCGCTGATCGCCTTTAACGGAGCGCCCCAAAGTCCCGGAACCATGTAAATGGCGAAAGCGAAAGAGATAATCGCCATAAACAGACGAGGAACAGATACATATTTTACTTCGCTATCGTGGCTAAACTTGATCTTTCCTAATAAATAAACACCCAATAAGCTGAAGATCACGATCCAAAGCACGATAAAAGCCTCACGGTCTAGTAAACGCCAACCATACGCTAAGTCCGCTACGGAAAGGAACTTCAAAGCCAATGCCAACTCCAAGAAGCCCAATACGACCTTCACTGAATTCAACCATCCGCCGGATTTCGGCATACTTTGCAGCATATTCGGGAAGATGGCGAAGACGCTGAACGGGATGGATAAAGCCAAGGCGAAACCGAACATACCGATAGCCGGTCCTACCGCCGTACCCATAGAAGCTGCCTGTACCAACAAGGTTCCGATAATCGGACCCGTACAAGAGAAAGATACCAATACCAACGTAAACGACATAAAGAAAATACTCAATATACCGGTCGTTGAATCGGCCTTGCTATCCAATTTACTGGTCCATGACGCAGGTAATACCAGCTCGAAGGCTCCGAAGAAGGAGACTGCGAATACTACCAACAGCAAGAAGAACAGGATATTAAAGATCGCGTTCGTTGATAAATCATTCAATGCGCTCGCTCCGAAGATACCGGTGATCAACAAGCCCATCACCAAATAGATTACGATAATAGATAACCCATAGGTGATAGCGTCGCGAATCGCTTTCTTACGATCTTTCGTACGTTTCAGGAAGAAGCTAACCGTCATAGGGATCATCGGCCAAACGCAAGGAGTCAATAAGGCGATCAAACCTCCCAAGAAACCCGCGAAGAAGATGAATAACCAAGAGGTATCCGCCGCCGATACCGTAGCGTCGCCGAACGATTTCAATTGGTCGATCACCGGAGACCAAAGATTCGGGCTGTCGGTTAAGCTGTCGGACGCTTTAGGAGATGTCGTAGCCGGTGTCTCTTTAGCGGCAGGGTCCGGAGTGTTCAACTCGCTGGCCTCTTCCGCTACGACTTGCGTATCCGGCTGTATGGCCGTGGCGTCCTCTTTATCCACCTCTGTAGTCGAGCTGTTAGCTGCCAGAGCTGGATCTACATGGATACTTTTCTTATCGAAAGAGAAAGGTATTTGATCCGGGGGAAGACAAGTCTCGTCATTACAAGCCATAAATTCCACCTCGCCCTCCGCCTTGAATTTAGCGGGATCGGTAACCTTTAGTTTTTGGGTGAACGATACCGTACCCGGATACCAACGAAGATTCATGGCAAATTGCTCGTCGTAAACCGTGGTCGGCTTTACCGAAGGAACCGGTTGACCGATCAGTTCAGCTCCATTCAATGTCTCGAATGTGAAAGATGTAGAAACAGGACCTCCTTCCGGCAGGTTCATGTCATACAGGTGCCAACCTTTGTCCGCCGTGGCGGTAAAGACGATCTCTTTCTCGGGTGCGCCGCCCTTGTCGTCTAGTTTAATTTTCCACTTGACAGGCGTAAGTATTTGCGCCTGCGCTACCAGCGCTATTAGCGCCAGCATGATCGAACTGATGAGTTTCTTCATTTTTTGTCCTTTATTGATAGATTACTTTGCTGTCGATGTGAATTTCTCCGGGATCCGTGTCTCGAAGCGCATCTCCTCGCCTGTTACCGGATGGATGAAACAGAGCCTGCGGGCATGGAGCATCAAGCGTCCGGCAGGATTTGTCTCCGCCCCGTATTTAGAGTCTCCGGCTATCGGATGGCCGATGGATTGCATCTGCGCACGGATTTGGTTCTTGCGTCCCGTCTCCAGATCGAGTTCCACGAGCGAATAGCGATTGTTCGTTTGCAGGAGGCGGTAGCGTGTGATCGCTTCCTTCCCGTCACCATCTTGTGTCACGTACACTTGCATATGCTTGTTCTCCACGAGGTTGGATACGATCAAATCCGTGTCTTTCTCCGGTCGTCCCTCTATCACGGCCACGTAGGTCCGTTGCGTGATAGCCTCGCTCCAGTTGGACTGTAGTTGCTCTTTTACCTTCTGGTTCTTGGCGAACATCATGATACCCGATGTGTCTCGGTCCAGACGGTGCAAGACGAATATCTTGTTGCGAGGGTCGCATTCTTTCACGTAATCGCTCAGTATACGGTAGGCCGTACGCTCCTTGATACGATCGGTAGATACGGATAGCAAACCTTCCCGCTTGTTGATCACGATGAGGTCGTCGTCTTCCCAAACAATTCTAAGTAACGGGTTGTTGAATTCCACCTTCCCTCTTCCATAGTTGATTCCGACCGTATCGTTAGGGTTCAGCGGGGCATCGAACTGCCGGGTGACTTTCCCGTTTACCGAGATCTGTCCCCTGCTCAATAATCCTTTCACGGATGAACGGCTCTGTTCTTTTAATAACTCGAACAGGAAAGGTAGCAAAGTGTTACTTTCACCCACCGTTACCCGTCGTTCTTTAGAGGGTTTACGTCGATTATCCCCTCCTTTATACTCAGATCGCTTTCTCATATCTATTTTTTATAGTACGCGAAGATACAGGCATTTACGCGAAACTGCAATAGCGCGGAATAGAAAAACCGTTATAAATAGTTTGCTTGTTATAGGAATAAACCTTCAAATCCCCGGATGTAAAAGTAATTGCCATTCACTCTATTTTCAAAATAGTGGCGTGGTCCTTATAAATCACGTCGTGATCTGTACAATCCACGGCTTGGTCTGTATAAACCACGTCGTGGTTTGTAGAATAGTGGCGTGTCCGACAGGGAATGCCTATTGTCTCGGCCGACTATATTTCCCGATGCTCAGCGTTTTTTGTCTATATTTTTTGTACTTTCGCGGATCGAGAAATGTGTAAAGACTAATTAGTTATAAAAATATGGAAATCGCTAGTAAGTACAATCCCGCTGAAGTAGAGGGGAAGTGGTATCAGTATTGGTTGGATAACGGCTTCTTTAAGTCAAAGCCAGACGGCCGTGAGCCGTATACGATTGTAATCCCGCCCCCTAACGTCACCGGCGTATTGCACATGGGACATATGCTTAACAATACGATCCAAGATATCTTGGTTCGCCGTGCCCGTATGATGGGTAAGAACGCTTGTTGGGTACCGGGTACGGACCATGCTTCGATCGCAACGGAGGCGAAAGTGGTGAATCGTTTGGCTGGGCAAGGAATCAAGAAGACCGATCTGACTCGCGACGAGTTTTTGCGGCATGCTTGGGAATGGAAAGAAGAGCATGGCGGCATTATCTTGAAGCAGCTTCGTAAATTGGGTGCTTCCTGCGATTGGGATCGTACGGCGTTCACGATGGACGAGAAACGTTCGGAGAGCGTTATCAAGGTTTTTGTCGATCTATATAAGAAAGGTTTGATCTACCGGGGTGTCCGTATGGTGAATTGGGACCCGAAGGCGTTGACGGCCCTGTCCGATGAGGAGGTTATCTATAAGGAAGAGCATAGTAAGTTGTACTATCTTCGCTATAAGATCGTAGGCGAGGAGGGATACGCCATTGTCGCCACTACCCGTCCGGAGACGATTATGGGAGATACGGCGATGTGTATCAACCCGAACGACCCGAAGAACCAACATCTGAGAGGAAAGAAAGTGATCGTTCCGCTGGTAGGCCGTGAGATTCCGGTGATCGAGGATGATTACGTAGATATAGAGTTCGGTACGGGCTGTTTGAAAGTGACCCCGGCACACGATGTAAACGACTATATGTTGGGCGAGAAATATAATTTGCCTTCTATCGATATATTCAACGATAACGGTACGCTGAGCGAGGCCGCTGGCCTGTACGTGGGCATGGATCGTTTTGATGTCCGCAAGCAAATCGAGGAAGACTTGCGTAACGCTGACCTTTTGGAGAAGGTAGAGGCTTACGAGAACAAGGTGGGTTTCTCGGAGCGTACGAACGTGCCTATCGAACCGAAATTGTCTATGCAATGGTTCTTGAAGATGGAACATCTAGCCCAGATCGCCTTGGAGCCGGTCATGAACGACGATATCAAGTTCTATCCGCCGAAATTCAAGAATACCTATCGCCATTGGATGGAGAATATCAAGGACTGGTGTATCAGCCGTCAGCTTTGGTGGGGGCACCGTATCCCGGCTTACTTCTTGCCGGAAGGCGGTTACGTGGTAGCCGAGACGGAAGAGAAAGCTTTGGAACTGGCGAAAGAGAAATGCGGTAACCCGAATCTGACCATGTCTGATTTGCGTCAGGACGAGGACGTATTGGATACTTGGTTCTCCTCTTGGTTGTGGCCGATCTCCCTGTTCGACGGTATCAATAACCCGGATAACGAGGAAATCAATTATTACTATCCGACCAGTGATTTGGTAACCGGACCGGATATCATCTTCTTCTGGGTAGCCCGTATGATTATGGCCGGCTATGAGTACAGAGGGAAAATGCCGTTCAAGAGCGTCTACTTTACGGGTATCGTTCGCGATAAGCTGGGACGTAAAATGTCCAAATCTTTAGGAAACTCTCCCGATCCGTTGCAATTGATCGAGCAATACGGTGCGGACGGCGTGCGTATGGGCTTGATGCTCGCGGCTCCTGCCGGAAATGATATTCCTTTCGATGATGCTTTGTGTGAGCAAGGACGTAACTTCAATAATAAGATATGGAATGCTTTCCGCTTGGTGAAGGGCTGGACGGTAGACGATACGATCGCTCAGCCGGAGGCTTCCGCTATCGCCGTGAAATGGTTCAAAATGCAGCTGGATAAGACGATTGCCGAGGTAGACGACTCTTTCAGTAAATATCGTCTGAGCGAAGCGATGATGGCTGTCTATAAATTGTTCTGGGATGAGTTCTCGTCTTGGTATCTGGAGATGGTAAAACCGGGGTATCAGCAGCCGATCGACAAGGCTACTTATGAGGCTACGTTAGGTTTCTTCGATGCCTTGCTTCGTTTGCTTCATCCTTTCATGCCGTTTATTACCGAGGAATTATGGCAAGCCCTTGAGCCTCGTAAGGAAGGTGAGAGCTTGATGGTTGCCCAAATGCCGGAAGTAGCTGTTGCGGATAGCGCTTATTTGGATGCTTTCGAGATCGTGAAAGAGATCGTTGGCGGTGTCCGTACAATTCGTTTGCAAAAGAATATACCGAATAAGGATGCGCTGGAATTGCAGATCGTGGGTGAGCACAATGAGGCATTCAACGCTGTGATCGCTAAGATGTGTAACCTCTCTTCCATCTCCAAGGTAGAGGAGAAAGCGGCCGGCGCTGTATCGTTCTTGGTACGTACGACTGAATATGCCGTACCTTTAGGCAATCTGATCAATGTGGAAGAAGAGTTGGCTAAGCTTCAAGAAGAATTGAAATACCAAAAAGGTTTCTTGACTTCTGTCATGAAGAAATTAGGCAATGAGAATTTCGTAAGCAAAGCCCCGGCGAAAGTAATCGAGATGGAGAAGAAAAAGCAAGCCGATGCCGAATCGAAGATTAAGTCTATCGAGGAAAGTATCGCCGCCTTGACAAAATAAAGAGAACAGCTGTTTCTTTGAAATAAGAGCCTATATCAATCTTTCTTTGATTGATATAGGCTTTTTTGTTGATTGAGTTGAAAATTATAATATTAAACTTGTAAATAATGATACGCCGTTGTCTAAATTTTACTAACTTGCCACACATTAACTAATTGATGTCTATTTTGTAAACTTTAAATGCGAAACATACTGTTAATAATATATTTATCTCTTACCCCAATATTTGTAGCTACTGCGGCCACTGATATCGATAGCATGGAATGTGTGCTGGCAAAAATGCCTTCGGGTGACAGGCTTGTGAAGTTGGATGAACTTGCTAGTGATAAAGGACAAGGGCTGGATTATAAATATTATGCGGATAGATTGCTCAAGGAGGCGGAGTTGAGTAAGGATGATACTTATAAAGGCAACGCTTTGTTCCAGATCATCCGGTATTATTATTCCCGGAATATAGACAGTATGTATTTTTTCATAAAGAAAGCCGAGCCTATTTATTTAGCCCAAAAACGTTATGAGGATCTTTGCCGGATTAAAGGATGGTATATTTACGCTTTATCGAGTAATGGCGAGAAGGAAAGGGTGCTAGAGAATGTACAGGCATTGAAAGATCTATCCAGCGAACTTGATTTTCCGGATGGTATCGATATGGCGAATCAAGCCCTGGCGGATTTTTACTTCAGTACGGGATTTGACGCGGAGGGAATCGCCTTGTATGAGGAGGTTTTCCTGGATATGGAGAAAAGGGATTCCCCATTGGCCAAAAGGATTACCGTTATCCGGCATTTACAAAATGAAAATATCCAAGCATCGAAGAGACTGTTTTATTTAAAGAAATTGAAAGAGTATATCGTGGAATGCGAAGAAAAAGGAATAGAGGAATTAGACGAAGATACTCCTTTATATTATGTTAAATACCTCTATCACCGTAGTTACGCCTTGCTGGGTATTGATAAGAAAGATGTCTCTCTCACATCTTACCATCTAGTTCGTGCAGAGAAGTTGGTTAAAGACTGTAACATGAGGGATGAATATCTCTCGATTTCTAATATCCGTTTACTCTATTATCGGATATCGGGCGATTATGAGCGGGGGAAAGCATTGGCTAATGAGTTAATTGATTATTGCTTACAACGTAAGAGGGCGGTATCCGTATTGGGATTGATGAAGGATAAGGCCATAATATGTTATAATTCAGGCCATGGAATGGAGGCTGCGGATGCGTATCGCGAGTATATCAGTTTGAAGGATTCAGTGACTAATGCTGCATTTTATAATGATTTAGCGAATTTACGAGCTCGTCATGACGTGGATAAATTGGAATTGGCAAATAAGAAGATGGAATTGGAGGCGGCTCATTCACGTACGAAATTATTGGTGATGGGTGGAGGGCTTGTTCTATTGTTGCTGGTCTGTTGCTCTTTGGGATATATTTCTTATTCACGGCATAAATATGGATTGCAATTGAAACAGGCAAAAGATAAGGCGGAGGAAGCCGATCGTCTGAAATCGGCTTTCCTTGCCAATATGAATCATGAGATACGGACACCTTTGAACGCTATCGTAGGTTTCTCGCAAGTATTGGTGGATGAGGAAGACCGGGAGACAAGGCTTGAGTTCTCAAATATCATCCAGAGTAATAATGAGTTGTTGCAGCGGTTGATCGGGGATGTGCTCGATCTATCCAAGATCGAGTCAAATTCCATGCCTCTGATTTATAAGGAGCTGGATATTGGTTTGCTGATGAAAGAGATTTATAGCATGATCTTGTTGCGTATGCCGTCGGGCATAGAGTTGCGACTGAACGACTGCGAGGCCTTGGTGATGGAGGCTGATAAGAACCGCTTGACACAAATCCTTACGAATTTGCTCACGAATTCGATCAAGCATACCGAGAAGGGGTTCATCCGTTTTGGATATAAGAGAACGGCGGCTTCTGTCGAGTTTTTCGTGGAGGATAGCGGAGAGGGAATACCGAGAGATAAGATCGATTCCATATTCAGCCGTTTTGTCCAATTGGACAGTTGGAGCAAAGGCGTTGGACTGGGATTGGCTATCTGTCGGGGATTGGTAGAGCAAATGGGAGGAAAGATATGGGTTACCTCTGAGCTGGGAAAAGGCTCGATCTTTTATGTAACTTTGCCACTGATTCGTCCGAATGCTGGCTCGTAAAGATCTTTTTATTATCTTGCGGGGTGAAAACTGTTTATGATGATAGTATACATTATTATATATAATATAAACCATGAAACACTCAAGACGTTTATTTTTTAAGCAAGGATTGGCCGGGGCTCTCTTGTTGGGAACTTCCGCTATCGCTAAGGCCGGTTTGCCGGACCCTGTAAAACCAAAGGCTCCGAAGGCCGTAAATCCATTTCATCTGGGAATGGCGGGATATACTTTCGTTAATTTTGATTTAGATACGACGTTGAAGACGTTGGAACGATTAGATATCCATTATCTTTGCATCAAGGATTTCCATTTGCCGTTGAATAGTACGGATGAGCAGATTAGGGCTTTTCATGATAAATGCGCTGTCCATAAAGTGACGGGATATGCCGTAGGTCCTATTTATATGAAGAGCGAGGAAGAGATAGACCGTGCGTTTGATTATGCGAAGCGGGTAGGAGTGAAGTTGATCGTCGGTGTCCCGAATTACGAGCTTTTACCCTATGTGGATAAAAAAGTGAAGGAGTATGATTTCCATTACGCCATCCACTTGCACGGTCCTGATATTAAGACGTATCCCGACGCTACGGACGTTTGGGAGCATACGAAGGATTTAGACCCCCGTATCGGTATGTGTCTGGATGTCGGACATGACTTGCGAAACGGCTGTGATCCTGTGGCCGACTTGAAGAAATACCACACCCGGGTGTTTGATATGCATATCAAGGACGTGACGGATTCTTCGAAGGCGGGAGTCGGGATCGAGATCGGTCGTGGAAAGATCGACTTCCCTGCGCTGATCCGTATGATGCGGGAAGTTAATTACACGGGAATGTGTAGCTTGGAATACGAGAAAGACATGAAAGACCCATTCTTGGGGATCGCGGAGTCTATCGGCTATTTCAAGGCTGTGAGTGATTTGACATAATGTGGGGGCGTAAATCGCCCCCTTTTAAATAGATGAAGATGAGAAGCATTCTTTTTATAGGCATAGCGGGTTTGTTGTCCGCTTGTAGCACGATTAATTATGTAGGTATCGAGACGTATAATCCTGCGGAGGTGACATTTCCAGAGAATGTCGCTAAAGTACTTATCGTAAACAATGCCGTCCCCCAACCGGAGGATGCGGGTTACGAATACACCTTGCAGGGAGAAAAGCAGGATACTTGCAAAGCGAAAGCGGATAGTGCGCTGTTTGACGCTTGCCGTACTTTAGGGGAGGCTATCGTGGAGGCTTCTTATTTTAACGACGTATTGCTTTACCATGATGCGGTTCGAAAAGATAATCAGGCGTTTCTGGATACGAAACTTACCCAAGGGCAAGTAGTGTCGCTATGCGATGAGACCGGTGCCGATGCGGTTATCTCCATCGACCGCTTGCTGTTCGATATGAAGAAAAGCGTAGGTACCTTGGGCGAAGGGTATGTAATGGGAATGATCGACGTGCAGATGGCTGGCGTGATACGCAGTTACGTTCCCGATCGTGAGGCTCCACTGGCGACGGTACATATGAAAGATAGTATTTATTGGGCGGAAAGTGCGGATTATATGCCGATCTTGGATAAGGTATTGCCCTCTCCGGAGAATGCTTTGCGTGGGGCCGGTAAATATTTCGGGGCGAAGGTCTACGCTAATTTTGTTCCTCATTGGGAGAAGGAGACTCGTTGGTACTTTACCGGAATGGGTTCACGTTGGAAAGAGGCTTCCGCTTATGCGGCTAATGAGAAATGGGATATGGCGGAAGATCGTTGGTCCGGGCTTTACCGGGGTACGGAAAACTGGAAAAGCCGGGCGAAGGCGGCCTCTAATCTGGCCCTATGCCATGAGATGAGAGGAGATTTAAAAGAAGCCTATGAGTGGGCTCATAAATCATACGATTTATTCAAGCGTAATAGTGGTGATAATGATAAGAGTACCAAATTATTGGAACTCTATGTGCAGGCGTTGGCCGAACGAATTCGTTCCGATAAGAAACTAAATGTGCAATTTGGTGAGGATTAACGGCGTTATTCGGTGAATTATTATTACTTTTGACGCATATTCGAATAAAGGAGAATTAATATATGAACGCAAATATAGCAAAGGTTCAATCCCTCATCGAGAATGCTTTTACGTCGGCTATTGAAAAGCTGGCCAAGGATGAGTCCGGTAATTTTATAAGCGACTTATATGTGCAGGCCGATGCGGAAAGCGGGGAACTGCAAATTTATGATGATGATGAGCATTTGGTCGAAAAGATCGTTATCTTCGATTGGGTGAACTCGAACGAGGAGGAGAACGCATTCAATAAGCGGGTTGCCGCTTCGGTGAAGGCGGTCCTTACGATCTTATCCACCAAGAATATTTTTGACGCTCCCCGGTTCATGAAACCTCTTTCTGTTAGCTTGACTGATGAAGATTTTGTTGTGATAGAGGAACTTCTCTTCATAGACGATGATGTGCTTCGTCTGGACGATCCTCTATTAAAAGATTTAGATGCGGATTTAGATGATTTTTTAGCGAATCTTCTTGCAGATGTCAAATAAACCCTGTATCTTTGCGCCCGAAATAAAGAAACAAATGTTGCCGAAATAGCTCAGCTGGTAGAGCAACGCATTCGTAATGCGTAGGTCGCCGGTTCAAGTCCGGCTTTCGGCTCTTCATGATAAGGTAGCTATCGTAATGGTAGCTGCCTTTTTTTGTGTTGATAATACATACCATTTACATACAATTAACTCCTCGATAGGGCTCCAAGTTTAGATGTCCTACCTTTAATTCCGGACAGAAGAACGACCTCATGTCTACCCCCTCCCCTAGATATATTCATTAAGTTTACCTTGCATTTAATAAGCCATAAGTTCTTTCCAATTCAAACGATTTAGTAACTTTGCATTGTAGTCCGTCACACCTAAGGCGTTAGGTCACTGATGGAGGACATATTTAGTTAACGAAGTGCGTTTGACATATTATCCTATCGTGAAATCTCGACAATTTCAATCTCTAAGGATAATAGGCAAGAACGTCCTCGCTCGCTATGTTGTTATATACCTTTCCACATTGTGAAAGGACAATATACTCCATAGGGGCGTAGGGCTATTGTTTATTACTTAGAGATGGGCAGTCGAGAGCCTCACGATGGTAGTATTCAGTAGTTCCTGCGCCTTTTTTGTGTTTAATAGCTTACCAGAGGGAACTGGTAAGCAACTTTAAATTTTGTCTTATGGGATTATTCACTTTTGTAGAACGAATTTCCTTATTGTACGATTGTAGAGCCATTATGAAATTGATGGTGAAACTTCAAAGGTGTTCTGAGCCAGACAAGGTGGAATTATGCCTTGAGGTGGAGAAAAGGGTACAAGCCTTATCCTGTAAAGGCGATAAGATGCTAGATGCGGCTCTGAGCGTTATCATACCAATTCAAGGCAGGGATAACGACCTATATTCCTTCTTGCTAATAGTGAGGGAAGAGCTGGATTCATTCAGCAAATGTTGGTGTGCAGGTATGATCTGTTAGTACTATAAAACTGCAGAAAATAATCCGAAGATTATTTGTATAATAATCTTTGGATTATTAGATTTGTGCTGTCAAACCAAACGAGTATTACCGATAAATTTTAAGTCGATGACAAAAGAAGAGCGAGGGAAGCTCGTTCAACAAATGGAAAACCTAAAGTTGCTTTTTGAATTCCATACAGGGAATCGAGTAATAAAAGGAGATCCAGAGTTCGAGCAATATATCAATGATATTTTGGATATGATTGCGGAGATCGAAGAAAAACTAAAAAACTGAGTAATAAACAAGACCCCTCTTTTGGGGGGATAAAAATAATATATTTATGAGAGACTTATCAAAATTTTTACCAACTGCGGACATGCAGGCTGATTTTGAAAAGTTCCAAAGTCTGTCTCCCGAGGAGCGTGCGATGTTTCAAGAAGAGCGTGCCCGTAAGATGGAATCAATGCCCGGGGAAGAACGTGAGGCTTTTGTCGATTCTACTCGTGAAGGATTACGTGCGATTAAGAATGAATTGCAGGATGTTAAACTTGCTTTGGAATTAGGAGATGTCGCGAATGCAATCTCTTTGAGTTATATAGCGAAGGCTTATTTTGGAAAAAGTAAGAACTGGCTTTACCAGCGTTTAAATGGGAATAAGGTTAATGGTAAACCCGCTCAATTTACGGAAGAGGAACGTAAACGTTTTGCGGAAGCTCTGCTAGATTTGAGTAAGAGGATAAATGAAACTGCGCTTAAGTTTGCTTAAGCTCGAAGTGTTTGACAATAATTTTGGCCCTGCTTTATTTTAAAGTGGGGCTTTCTTGTTTTTCTCGTAAGGTTTCCTCATTTTTACATTGCATAATATTATTTTCTAGGTGTTGTAAACCAATTACAATTGGCCTTGATTTTATTGGGCTAGGATTAATAATATATTGTAGTTTCCCTTAAAAATAACCTTTATGCAAAACTATACACAACAGCCTTCTGTTTCAAGAGTTATTCCTCCTTCACAAAAAATAAATAAATGTGTGGGTATAGAAGAGTTTTAAACTAAATGCCGCATGTCTTAACTGATTACCCAGAATATGTGACTATGACAAGAGGTTGGCTGATACCTAATACACCAATACCTGCTAAGCCTCATAGAGAGTATCAATGACAAAAGGGAATACCCGTTGCTGGATATTCCCTAAATGTTTGATATATGCTAAATTGTGGAGCATATCGGACTCGAACCGATCACCTACAGACTGCCAGTCTGTCGCTCTAGCCAGATGAGCTAATGCCCCGTCTTGTTAATTCATGTGCAAATATAAGGCTTTTCTTGATATATGCGCTATCTTTGTATAAGAAATTTCAAGAGAAAGGAAAGAAGATGATAGTTTATAATACGACTTTTCATATCCATAAGGATATCGTGGATGAGTGTCTGGAATATTTGAAGAATAGTTATATACCGAAAGCCTCCGAGAGCGGTATCCTTTATAGTCCTTATTTGAGACGGATCTTGGATTCGCGGAATGAGGAAGGTGAAAGTTTTTCCGTACAGTTTCATACGAGGGATATCGATTCGTTGAATGAGTGGGTGCGTAAGGAAGGCGGAGCCTTGCAGCAAGATTTGATAGGACGTTATAAAGAGAAAATCGCAGGATTCTCTACCCTGTTGGAAGATATAGAATTGCCTAAATGATCAAGGACCGTATTATATTAGGCATAGACCCCGGTACGATCGTGATGGGATACGGAATCTTGAAGATCGAGGGAAATAAGCCGATGCTGGAAGCTATGGGAATCCTGCAATTGAATAAGTATGAGGATCATTACCTCCGTCTGCGTAAGATATTCGAACGGGTCTTGGCCTTGATCGATCAATACCATCCGGATGAGTTGGCTATCGAGGCGCCTTTCTTCGGGAAGAACGTACAGAGTATGTTGAAACTCGGAAGGGCACAAGGAGTAGCGATGGCGGCGGCTTTAGAGCGGGATATCCCGATCTTCGAGTACGCCCCTCTAAAAATCAAGCTCTCGATCACGGGGAATGGAAATGCGGCGAAAGAACAAGTGGCCGGCATGCTACAACGCTATCTGAAGATACCGGATGAGTCTATGCTTCCGCAATTGGACGCTACGGATGGGTTGGCGGCGGCTGTTTGTCATTATTTCCAAACCAATAATCCGGTCTCGGAAAAGAAGTATACGGGATGGAAGGATTTTATCGCTAAGAACCCCGGGAAAGTCCGCTGATATGAGCTTAAAAAACATAGTTATGAAATTCTCAAACCATAACTAAGGTTCAAAGAATTCATAACTATGTTTTTATTTAGCCTAAACTGACCTTATTCTTATACGATACCTTGCGCCATCATAGCTTTCGCTACTTTCATGAAGCCTGCGATATTAGCGCCTTTTACATAATTGATATATTCGCCATCTTTACCGTGAGCTACGCATTGTTCGTGGATTGCGCTCATGATCTGATGTAATTTAGCGTCTACCTCGGCGGCGGTCCATGAGATATGCATAGCGTTCTGAGTCATCTCTAATCCGGAAGTAGCTACACCACCGGCGTTGACAGCCTTACCCGGAGCGAATAATTGCTTATGCTCGATGAACAAGTCTACAGCCTCAGCCGTACAACCCATGTTAGAAACCTCAGCTACGCACAAAGTCTTGTTCTCGATCAACTTACGAGCGTCAGCCTCGTTCAACTCATTCTGGGTAGCGCATGGCAAGGCTATATCTACTTTTTGTTCCCAAGGTTTCTTGCCGGGATAGAAGGTAGAGCCCGGGAATTCGTCTGCGTAAGGAGCTACGATATCATTTCCGGAATTACGCAATTCCAACATATAGTCGATCTTCTCGCCGGAGATACCCGCCGGATCATAGATATATCCGTCAGGACCGGAGATAGTAACCACTTTAGCGCCCAACTCGGTTGCCTTTGTAGCGGCACCCCAAGCCACGTTGCCGAAACCGGAGATGGCGACCGTCTTGTCCTTGATATCGATTCCGTGAGTCTCCAGCATTTGATGTACGAAATAAAGAGCGCCGAAGCCGGTAGCTTCCGGACGAAGGATAGAACCTCCGAACTCCATGCCCTTACCCGTGAACGTACCTGTGTTCTCGCGAGCCAATTTCTTGTACATACCGTACATATAACCAACCTCACGGCCACCTACGCCTATATCGCCAGCCGGAACATCCCTGTCCGGACCAAGATTACGCCATAATTCAAGAATAAACGCTTGGCAGAAACGCATGATCTCGGCATCGCTCTTTCCTCTCGGAGCGAAATCGGAACCACCTTTGCCACCACCCATCGGAAGGGTTGTCAAAGCGTTTTTAAATGTTTGCTCGAATCCTAAGAATTTCAAGATAGACAAGTTAACGGACGGGTGGAAACGGATGCCTCCCTTGTACGGGCCGATTGCGTTGTTGAACTGAACACGGTATCCCAAGTTAACTTGTATCTCACCTTTATCATCTACCCAAGGCACACGGAAAGTGAAAATACGTTCCGGCTCAACTAGGCGTTCAATGATTTTCGCTTTCTCAAATTCCGGATGTTGGTTGTACACTTCCTCAATTGATAAAAGCACTTCTTTTACTGCTTGCAAATACTCCTTTTCTCCCGGATGTTTTGCCTCTAGCGCTGATAAAATAACTTCAGTCTTCATAGCATTTATATTCTTTAAAAGGATAACATTCTGTTGGCAAATGTAGGTAATTCTTTGGAATGACCAAGAGTTTCGCTTACTTTTTATCAGTGAAAACCTAAAAATCTTCAGTTAGAGTCAGAATGCGTACTTTCATGTTTCAATAGTTATTATTTTTCCTTACATTTGACTCGAATAATTCTATCAGAATCTATTATGAGCGGTATACCGAACTTAAAAGACTTGGTGTTCAGAGACACCCCGTTTGCCAATCTAATGAATAAGCGTATATATAATGTATTGCTTATCGCTACGAAATATGATTCCTTCATGCTGGAAGATGACGGGCGTGTAGATGAGCAGATATTTAACGAATATACTTCCTTAAGCCTCCGTTACCCACCCCGGTTTACGCAGGTGACTACCGAGGAGGAGGCTTTGAATGAGTTGAAGAACCGGAACTTCGAATTGATCATTTGCATGCCGAATATGGATAACCGGGATATATTCGCTGCGGCGAGCGAGATAAAGGTGCATTATCCGAATATCCCGATCGTTGTATTGACTCCTTTCTCGAAAGAGGTGTCTAAGCGGATCGCCAACGAGGATCTGAGCGCTATCGATTATGTGTTCAGCTGGTTGGGTAACTCGGAGTTGTTACTGGCGATTATCAAGTTGATCGAGGATAAGATGAACGCTCCGGACGATACGGCCAGCGTGGGCGTACAGATCATCTTGTTGGTGGAGGATTCCATTCGTTTCTATTCGTCCGCTTTGCCTCATTTATATAAGTTCGTGCTGGAGCAGAGCCAAATGTTCGCGAAGGAGGCGTTGAACGATCACCAGCGTACGTTGCGTATGCGGGGTCGTCCGAAGATCAAATTGGCCCGGAATTACGAGGAGGCGGTACGTATTTTTGATCAGTATCGGGATAATATGTTGGGTATTATCTCGGATATGAGTTTTATGCACAATGGCGTGAAAGATCCGTATGCCGGTTATAAGTTCGGACAGTATGTACGGAAAACGGGTTTGATCATTCCTTTCGTGCTGGAATCTTCGGAGGCCAGCAACCATGTGTACGCGAAGGAACTGAACGCCTCGTTTATCGATAAGAATTCCAAGAGTTACCCGCAGGATTTGAAAAAGAAGATCATGCAGCGTTTCGGCTTCGGCGATTTCGTGATCCTGAATCCGCATACGAAAGAGGAGATCATGCGCATCAAGGATTTGAAAGACCTTCAAAAGAAAGTCTTCCAGATTCCCGACGATTCGTTGGTTTACCATCTCTCCCGGAATCATTTCTCCCGTTTCTTTTATTCCCGTGCCATGTTTCCGCCCGCCGAGGTTTTGAAGCATGTGGACGTGAGTGACTATAAGGATATGGATGAGGCTCGGAAATTGATTTTCGACTTGATCGTGCAATATCGCCGGATGAAGAACACGGGTGTCGTGGCGGTTTATCAGAAGGATCGTTTTGATGAGTATAGTAATTTTGCCCGTATCGGTGACGGTTCGCTGGGAGGTAAGGGTAGAGGTCTTGCCTTTATCGGTGCGATGGTGAAGCGATACCCTAAGCTGGAGAGTGATAATTTTGCCGTGAATATCCCGAAGACGGTCGTGATCTGTACCGATATCTTCGACGAGTTCATGGAGACGAACGAGTTGTATCCGGTAGCGCTGGGCGATGCGGACGACGAGACGATCCTCCGGTATTTCTTGCGGGCCAGCTTGCCCTCCCGTTTAATCGAGGACTTGATGGCTTTCTTCGATGTGGTGAAAAGCCCGATCGCCGTGCGTTCCTCCAGCCTGCTGGAAGATTCGCATTATCAACCTTTCGCCGGGATCTATTCTACGTATATGGTACCTAAGATCGAGGAGAAATACGATATGCTCCGTACGGTGAGCGACGCTATCAAGGCGGTGTATGCCTCTGTCTTTTATAAGGACAGTAAGGCGTATATGACGGCTACCTCGAACTTGATCGATCAGGAGAAGATGGCTATCGTCTTGCAAGAAGTGGTGGGCTCCCGTTATAATGATCATTTCTATCCGACGATGTCGGGCGTGGCCCGTTCCTTGAATTTCTATCCGATCGGTAACGAGAAGGCGGAAGATGGGATCGCGAATATCGCCTTGGGATTGGGTAAGTATATCGTCGACGGCGGGCAAACCTTGCGTTTCTCTCCCCGACATCCCCATAGTATCTTGCAGATGAGTACGATGGATTTCGCTCTTAGGGAAACGCAGACTCGTTTCTATGCCTTGGATTTGAAGAATATGGCGGAGGCTTTCTCGGTGGATGATGCCTTTAACTTGGTGAAGCTGGGTTTGAAGGACGCTGACGCTGAAGGTTCCTTGAAATATATTGTCTCTACATACGATCCGTACGATCAGATTATCCGTGACGGTTATTATCCGGGCGGTCGTAAGATCCTTTCTTTCGTGAATATCCTACAGCATGACGTATTCCCGCTGGCGGATACGTTGGATCAGATCTTACGGATCGGGCAGCAGGAAATGGGTCGTCCGGTCGAGATTGAGTTCGCTGTCAACATGGACCCTTCGGATCATACAAGGGCGACTTTCTATCTGTTGCAAATCCGTCCGATCGTAGATAATAAAGAGATTATGGACGAGGATCTGAGCTTGGTGAAGAACGAGGAAACCATCCTTTCTTCTACCAGTGTTTTGGGGCATGGTATCGTTGGCGACGTACAGGATATTATCTATGTGAAGACGGGCGCTTTTAATTCATCCAATAATCAGTTGATCGCTTATGAGATCGAGAAGATGAACCGTTCGTTCACCGATCAGGAGAAAGGATACGTATTAGTCGGCCCCGGCCGATGGGGGAGCAGCGACTCTTGGTTGGGTATTCCGGTGAAATGGCCGCATATCAGTAACGCACGGGTGATCGTGGAGTGCGGATTGGAGAATTATCGGGTAGACCCGAGTCAAGGTACCCATTTCTTCCAGAACCTGACTTCGTTCGGAGTGGGCTATTTTACGGTTAATCCATTTAAGGGAGATGGTTGGTTCGATGAGGCGTTCTTGAATGCGCAACCTGCCGTAGAGGAGACGGAATATCTTCGTCATGTACGTTTTGATGCTCCGATTACGATTAAGATGGATGGGAAGAAAAGTCTTGGCGTGGTATTGAAACCATAAAAAGATAGCGTTTCAAGAGAAGATAGTTGTTTGTGGATTTGCGAGACGAGCCGGTAAGACGGGGCTCGCGAATCCATTTTTTATTTCAAGTGGAAAGTGGCAAGAACCGCTTTGTGGTCGGTAGGCCAGATTCCAAGGGGAGTCATGATCGGGTCGGAGGTCTCTTCCGTCTCTCTTTGCCCACGGAGGATGTCACCTTTCGGACCGATGATACATACATCTGTAAGCGTTAATCCCTCGAATGGAGCGTAATGGATGAAATCGATGCGATCTCTATCGTCCGCTTTCGGCGACCAAACTAATTTCTCTAAAGCGATATCCTTACAGTCCGCCGGGCAGGTAAGTCCCGGATGAGTTACAGGGTTCGGGAAGATCTCACGGTACGTATCTTTGAAGCCGTCTTTCTCCAGCATGACGGATACGTGCCAAGGAACAACCAATCCTTGGTGGTCTCTCATCTCTTTGGTCGCCTCGGTCCAGTCCAGATGGGAAGGCTCGTTAAAGTCCCCTCCGAGGATAACGATCCGTCCAGCTTCCCGATCCTTTTTCGCCTCTTTTAGGAAGCAAGCGATAGCGTCGTCACGGACAGATTGTTCGTTCAACCATAGGAGTGTATCCAGATTGGTGACAGGAGGTTCCTCGTCCCATGTATTTCCGTCGTATCCACGGGCATCGTAATAAGCGCAATTGCGATAATCCAGATGGGCGGTGTAAAGAGCTACCTCGGTATCGCCGATGTGGGTAATGGCCTTGTACATACTACCCCTGTCATCGTTCAAGGGATAGACGGTCGTGCTATCTGTGATCGGGTAGCGGCTTAACAGACCGGAATCCTCGGTGTAGAAAGAATAGTACGTTTGTCCTCTTTGCTGCAACGCTTCCACGATCCGGTCGCAAAAACGGGTCTGATGATAATTACGTACCTCGCTTAACGTAACGAAATCAGCGTTACTTCTTACGATCTCGTCAGCGATAGCGTCAAAGCCTCCTTTTACGACAGCGCCTTCCTGCCAGATGTTGAATTGAAGAACCTTGAAAGTCTTCTCTTGCTGGCAAGAGCTGAGGCCCAGCGCGATCAACAAGAGTAAGTAGATAAAACTAGTTTTTTTCATGTGTGAAATATTTTGTTAGATGTTTTGTCGTAGCCATTCCTCGGCGGCGGCCAAGGTTTCCGGCTTGCCGATATCCAATAGTTTTAGGTTATCCGCCATATAAGCCCTGATATCGGTTTTGGCGCAAATAGCCAGATAGAAGTTAATGATAGAGAACTTTCCGGTCCATTCTTCCATCAGCTCCAATATCTTGGGCGAGAGTACGTGGATTCCGCTAAAGGCGTACTCGTTGTGTTGATCCGGGTCAAAATAGGGATAGTAAGATTTTACCTCGCCGGTCTCATGATTACGCCAACCACACAGTCTATTCTCCTTATTAAATAATAGATAACGTGAGGTATTGCGCTGGCTGACGAGTAAGGTAGCCAACGGGTTCGTTTGTACATGGGTATCGTATAGTTTCTTGAGATCCACGTTCGATAAGATATCGACATTATGTATCAAGAAAGGCTCGTTCCCGCATAAAAGAGAAGTGGCCTTCTTGATTCCTCCTCCCGTATCCAGCAGATAATCGCTCTCGTCCGAGATTTCGATCCGGACACCGAAGTTGTTGTTCGCCTCCAGAAAATCCACGATCTGGTTGCCTAAATGGTGGATATTGATCACGATCTGGTCGAAACCGGAGGATTTCAGTTTCAGTATGACGTGTTCTAGCATCGGTTTGCCCCCGATAGGTATAAGCGCTTTTGGCGTGTGATCGGTTAACGGCTTCAGTCTGGAACCAGTACCGGCCGCGAAAATCATAGCTTTCATAATGTAGGGTTAAAGAGTTGTTCTATATTTTGTTCTCTATGTACTAAATGTACTTTTACTCCGAACTTGGTGTTAAGATGTTCCGCCAGATGCTGTGCGGAATAGACCGAACGGTGCTGTCCTCCCGTACATCCGAAACAAATCATCAAATTGGTGAATCCACGATCCATATATCGTTTTACCGAGGCGTCTACGATATGGTAGACATGCTCGAGGAAGTTCGTGATCTCCCCGTCATCCTCCAAGAACTGGATCACTGGCTCATCCAAACCGGTGAAATGGTTGTAACGCTCGTATTTACCGGGGTTATTTATCGCACGGCAATCGAATACGAATCCACCTCCGTTCCCGCTAGGGTCGTTCGGGATTCCTTTTTTATAGGCGAAGCTCATGACCTTTACTTCCAGCATATGTTTCTGGATATCGTCCGTGAATTGTTTCAACCCGGTAAGCTCACGAAGGACGGAGCATAAATAGGGATATTCCGGATAGTCATTCTTCAATAACTGCCGCAGGTTCTCGATTGCGAACGGGACGCTTTGGATGAAATGGGGTTTTTTCTCGAAATATCCCCGGAAACCATAAGCCCCCAATACCTGCAAGGTCCTAAACAGGACGAAATGGCGCAGCTGGCTATGGAAGTAAGCCTCGTCTACCGGGATATATTTACGTAGGGCCGTGATATAATCCGATAGTAATTCATTCCTCAGATCCTCCGGATATTTCGCTTTCGCCTGCCAAAGGAAGGAAGCCACGTCGTAATAAACCGGGCCTTTTCGTCCACCTTGAAAATCAATAAACCAAGGCTCTCCGTCCTTTACCATAACATTGCGTGACTGGAAATCACGGTATAGGAACGTGGCGGATGAACTGCGTAACAATACGTCGCTCATCTTCAAGAAATCATCTTCCAGACGGTTTTCTTGAAACTCCATCCCGGTAGCCTTTAAGAAACAGTACTTGAAATAATTCAAGTCCCAAAGGATAGACCGTTGGTTGAACTCGGCTTGCGGATGGCAATACGAGAAATCGAAACCGTCGGACCCCAAGAACTGGATGTCGGGGAGTTTGGTGATCGTCTTGTGTAATAAACGGCGTTCCTCCTCGTCGAATACACTGCTTTTACGGCCTTTCTCGATGGCGTTGAAAAGAAGCGTATCTCCTAAATCTTCTTGGATATAAAATGAATGGTCGTCCGAGCTGGCATATACTTGCGGTACGGGTAAGCCCTTCCCCCGGAAATGTTTTGCCATATAGATAAAAGCCTCGTTCTCCTCAATAGAAGTGCCACTAACTCCAATCAACGTCTCAGGACCTTTTATCCTGAAATACCGGCGGTTAGAGCCGGATGACGGTAACTCCGTTATTTCCTCTGCCGGTGATCCGGTATATGATTGGTATAGCTTCCTAAGTTCTTCTGTTATCATACTTATCGATTTACGGCACTAAGATACCGCTTTTTAATTGAAAATTAAGAATTGAAAATTGAAAATTGGGACTTCGTCGGAAATAAGAAAGGGGAATAGCCTCTCAAAGCCTATCCCCCTCGCTTATATGATCATCAATCGCTCCTCTCTAACTAATTTTCAATTCTCAATTCTTAATTTTCAATTACCTAGAGTATTCCTTGTGCCATCATAGCCTTAGCTACCTTCATGAAGCCGGCTACGTTGGCGCCTTTCACGTAGTTTACGTAACCATCCTCTTGCTTTCCGTATTTTACGCATTGCTCGTGGATGTTTTCCATGATGCTTTGAAGTTTCTGGTCTACTTCCTCGCTGCTCCAGCTTAACTTCTGTGCGTTCTGAGTCATCTCAAGACCGGAAACGGATACACCACCTGCGTTAGCGGCCTTACCCGGAGCGTAAAGGATCTTGGCCTCAAGGAATGCGTCGATAGCTTCTGGTGTAGAAGGCATGTTAGCACCCTCGGATACGGCGAAGCAACCGTTGGCCAATAAAGTCTTGGCATCGTCGCCGTTCAACTCATTCTGGGTTGCGCTCGGCATAGCGATGTCGCATTTCTCTCCCCAAGGACGAGCGCCTTGTACATATTTGCATCCGTATTGCTCCGCGTATTCACGGATACGGCCACGATACAAGTTCTTCAACTCCATGATATAATCCAGTTTCTCACGGTCGATACCATCCGGATCATAGATATAACCGTCGGAATCAGACATCGTGACAACTTTCGCTCCAAGACTGATTAATTTCTCTACCGTATATTGAGCCACGTTTCCGGAACCTGATACACAAACTACCTTGTCCTTGATATCAATGTTGCGGGTTTTCAGCATCTGCAACAAGAAATATACGTTTCCGTAACCTGTAGCTTCCGGACGGATCAAGGAACCTCCGAACTCGATACCCTTACCCGTGAATGTGCCCGTATTCTCACGAGCCAATTTCTTGTACATTCCATACATATAAGCCACCTCACGTCCGCCTACACCGATATCGCCGGCGGGAACATCCGTGTCCGGACCGATATGGTGCCATAACTCAAGGATGAAGGCTTGGCAGAAACGCATGATCTCAGCGTTTGACTTTCCTCTCGGGCTAAAGTCGGAACCTCCTTTACCACCACCCATCGGCAATGTAGTCAGTGAATTTTTAAACGTTTGCTCAAAAGCCAAGAACTTAAGGATCGATTGGTTTACGGAAGCGTGGAAACGGATACCGCCTTTGTACGGGCCGATAGCGTTGTTGTGCTGGATACGGTAACCCATGTTCGTCTGGATTTGTCCCTTATCGTCCATCCAAGTTACACGGAAAGAGAAAATGCGATCGGGGATACAAAGGCGCTCGATCAAGTTGCTTTTCTCAAATTCCGGATGCTCGTTGTAAGCTTCCTCGATAGTCCCTAAAACCTCTGATACTGCTTGATGATATTCCGGTTCGTTCGGAAATCTTCTTTTCAAGTTGTCTAAAACTTCACTTGCCTTCATGACTGAATTTTATATTTAGAATGTTATACCATTTTGTTATCCGTACGCCGTTTGTTTAACGACGTGGCAAAGGTAAGCTAATTTTTGACACTAGCAAATAATTGAAAGAGAAAATGCGTAAAAAATATCATTTAGATATATTAAGTTTGAAAAAACGACGAAATGTTATTCATCTCTATGCTTGAAACTCTTATAGATCGGAACGAACACAATGATAGCGGAGGCTACAAGGGCAAATATGACGTCGAAATTGATCGTTTCGCTGTATACAAGCAGCATGTAGCATAAGACACCCCATAGTAAGGTGATACATACGGCTTGACTATTTGTTATCTTTCTGCGTGCCATTGATTACATTTGTTTAGTTTGAGGAAATAAGCGATCCGAAGTAAATCACCAAAGCCAAAAAGACAGCTATGATGACGAATAGGATCATGATTTGTTTCTCTAAGGGATATTTTCGTAGAAAAGGGATATGACGTGCGAATCCGGCGACTTGTTCTACCGGTTCCGCTTGCTCGTCTTCCCGGGGTAGGTCGTAACCGCCTTCCTCCATGATCTTCATGGCTCGGGGAACGTCGCTTTCCAGAATCTCCACCCGTGCGCCGCCTACGTCTACGTAACCGGCCATGATCTGGCTGCTTAACTCATTGCGGAGATAACATTCTATCCCTTCCGACCTCAACAGGGCCATCAGCGGTTGGGCATCCGCCGGATAGGTGAACCGGGCTATTTCTACGATCTTGTCCATGGTATTTGTTTTTCTGCAAATGTAAGTAGACAATCACGAATTAACCGTGTTTTTTATTGTAATTTACTTTTTTTATACGTGAAAATATGAAACAGTATGATTTAGCGGAGGGTATGCGGATGTATATAGCCCGATTGAGAGAGCAAGGACGTTATTCGTCCGCCAAGAGTTATCAAGATGCCTTGAATTCATTCCTGCGTTTTTGTGGGCAGGAGGTGATTCCTTATACCCGTATCGACCGGGAAATGCTTTTGAGGTATCAAGACTATTTGCGGGACCGGGAATGCTCGTGGAATACGGTGTCTACCTATATGCGTAGGATTCGCCGTGTGTATGGGTTGGCGATGGAGAATGGGGAGGCTCCTTTTTCCCGTTATTTGTTCAAGGGAATTTTCATGGGAGTGAAAAGCAAACAGAAGAAGGCGTTGCCTACGGAATCCTTGCGTTTGTTGATGACCGCTCCGTTGGATGATTCGGGGCTGCGGAAAACACAGCGGGCATTGTGTTTGATGTTCTTGTTTTGCGGTATGGCGTTTGTCGATTTCGCTCATTTGAAAAAGAGTGATATCCGGAATGGTGTCTTGAGGTATAACCGCCAGAAGACGGGTACACCGATGTTGGTCGAGATACAGCCTGTGGCCAAGGAGTTGTTGGCTGCGTTAATGACCGACACGCTTAGGGATTCTCCTTATCTATTCACTTTCTTGAGTGGGACGAAAACGGGTGAAGAGGCCTTCCGGGAATATACCTCTGCCTTGGCTGATTTCAACAGTTCCTTGAAGGAACTGGCAAATGCCTGTGGTGTGACGGAAATGGTTACCTCGTACTCAATCCGTCACTCTTTCGCTACGACCTTGAAGGAACAGGGTGTACCGATCGAGATGATCAGCGAATTGCTGGGACACCAATCAATCAAGACGACGCAAATCTATTTGAAGAGCTTCTCTTTGGATAAGATGTCTGCGGTGAACAAGGCTTGCTTCGAGAGCATATATAATAATGTATCAAAGGTGGGGTAGGCGATCGGCTACTTGGGAAGTAGCGTAATCTTCCACGCCGCAAATTTAGTAAAAAACACCGAATAACAAACAATTTTTAGGCTTTGTGTAAGCTTTGTTTGTTTTCTGAATTTATCTTTCCTCGATTTTTCGTTTCTATTCGTGGTGTATGGGCACGACAATGGAGACGAAACGACCTCATATTTCCTGCATCATCACGTCTCCAAAAAAAATCGTACGAACATCGTGTAGAGACGGGGCGTGTCCCGTCTCATCCCCTCAAATGGGTATTTTAAATTACTGCCAGACGGTGGGAGACGGAGCACGCTCCGTCTCTACAACTGGGTAATAATCATTTCCTATCTTTTACGCTACTTCCCAAGTAGCCGATCTTCCACGTCCCGATAGAAGAGATATTGACATGGTTTCTATTGCTTTAAAATTTTCGGGAATAGAAAACGATATTTGATTTAAGTATTAGATTATCAGTGTGTTAATAGAATACGCTGATATGGCATTGAAGTATCTATGGGTCATGATCTTCCCCCTTTACCATTGCGTGATGTCCACACCGTAAGATGGTATGTGTTATCTCTTCCCGCTTGTCACAAAGGTCCAGCCAAAGGTTTGCGGAAGGAGTTAGATCGCAGGGTGCGTTTGGGCGAGCCTACGTTCGATTTTTTCGCCCCCTCTTTCGTGGAGATGCATCGCCGTGAGGGGCGTTTGGTGGAGACTCACCGTCCGTTACTCTACAATTATGTGTTTATCCGCTCTTCTGTGTATGAGATCTTCCGTTTGAAACGAGATTTTCCCTTGTATAATTTCCTGCCTAGCGTGGATGGCCGTGGCTCATATCCTTTTGTCTCCGATCGTGAGATGGAAAACTTGCGTTGGGTGGCCCGTTCTTACTCGGATGAGCTTCCGGTGTATGTGCCGGAAGCGGGTTATTTGCGTAAAGGTGACCGGATACGCATCACGGATGGTCGTTTCAAAGGTGTTGAGGCAAGTGTAGTAATACAGCCCGGTGTTGGCGAGCGGGAGGTAATGGTATGCGTGGACAACTGGATGTGGGTTCCTTTATTGCGTGTTCAGCCGGGCGAGTATGAGGTGATCAGCTTGGCCGAGGAAGGCAAGCATGTATATACCCGTTTGGACAATTCCCGGATACAAAATGGTCTTCATGAGGCGTTGGGCCGTCATTGGGGGGATGGTGGCGTTACGGCTATAGATCGTGAGCTGGCGACCGAGACCTTGCGTGCCTATGGAGAGTTACAGTTGGATTCTGCCGTGATGCGGTGCAAGCTCTATTCCCTCTTGTTGCCCGCCTATACGATACTAGGGGACGAGGAGCGGCAAAAGTCGTTGATCGGAACGATCGTCTCGTTCTTACCCTTGATTCGTGCGGAACAGTCGTTGGCATTATTACTACTTACGCTTTATGGTTGTACGGATAGCAGTATCTATTATTATCGTGCGCACGAGTTGATCGATCCGTGGAGCCGGGAATCCTCCCCGAAGAAGAGTAAATTATTCTTGATCCGTCGGTTAGCCGACTACGACCGCTGGCTAAAACACGTGGGAATTGAAAATTAAAAATTCAAAACATGCCTTCTCTTCCTTCTGGCATACGCTTGGTTACGTTACTAAACGAGCATCTGAGCGAGATCATGGATCGTGAGCGCACGAACCGTACCTCGATCCATTTATATTGTACGGGTCCTTATTGGGTGGCTTTCGAGCGTTCTGCCTATCAGTTGTGTCTCACCTTCCCGGATAGCGAGATCACGCCGCTGCGCCTGTTCGCCTACCCGTTCCCGATCGTGATGGTGTCCGTGACGGATCGCTCGTTGCGTTCGTACGCCCGTAAACATATTTTGAGGCAGGACGAGACGGATTACGTGGTGCTGACCGTCCCCGAATCCTCCTTGACTGACTACCGAAGATGGCATGCCGGTGAGGTGGAGGGCTTGCCCCAGCTGACATGAACCAAAAATTTTATTCATGATGAACCTTTTTTCTAAACTCTCAACGTGGTATTTCTCAAGGAAAGCGTTGCCGTATTGGAGCATTATCCTGTTGGATTGCTTGGTGATCCTGTTTTCAGGCTTGCTGGTATATGCCTTGAATAACGGGATCTTCGCCACGATGGGCATCTTTTGGCACCTGTCGCTCACGTGGGGTGTTTGCCTAGTGCCTTATCTGGTGGGCTTTAGGCTGTTCCGTACGTATTCGGGCATCATTCGTTACTCTTCCTTCGTGGATTTGCAACGGGTGGGCTTCGCCGTGCTGTTCGGTGTGGTTTGCGTGGTGACCTTCCAAGAGTTTACGGATTTTTCGCCTTACTTGGTGTATATCCGTAAACGAGACCTTGTGCTATCCTCCCTGCTGGCGATGAGCTTGATGTGGGCGATGCGTGTGTTCGTGAAGTATTTCTACGTGACGACCTTTCGCCAGTCGAAGGCTGAGCGTGCCTTTATCTTCGGCGTGAAGCAGGGCGGTATCAGTTTGGCGAAGAGCATCCAGAACCAAGATCCCGCACAGTACGTGCTGGCAGGCTTCGTCTCGGAGGCCGGGAACATGCAGAATCGTATATTGATGGGAGTGCGTGTGTACCCTTTCGATGAGGAGCTGATCGATGCGATGCGCCGGGAGCGGGCGACGATCCTTTTCGTCTCCCCCTTGAAGAGCGACTCCATCCGGGAACAGCCGGATATGGTGGCCCGTTTGGCGGAGGCGGGGATCAAGATCTACGTGACCCCGGCGGCACAAGAATGGGATGGCAGGAGCGATTTGACACATACACAACTCCGGAAGGTTGAGATCGAGGATCTGCTTCCCCGGGAAAAGATAGAGATAGACATGGAGGCGGTGGGCCGCTTGCTTCGTGGTCAACGCATCCTGATAACGGGAGCCGCCGGCAGCATCGGTGGCGAGATGGTGCGCCAGATCGCCTCGTTCACTCCGGATCGCTTGATCTTGGTAGATCAGGCGGAGACCCCCTTGCACGACATCCGCTTGATGATGGCGAGGGATTGGCGGGATATCAACGCCTATACCTTGGTGGCGGACATCGCTAACAAGTCTCGCATGGAGGAGATCTTCTCGGAGCATCGCCCCGCCTACGTGTTCCATGCGGCGGCTTATAAGCACGTTCCGATGATGGATGATAATCCTTGCGAGAGTGTGGGTAACAACGTGGACGGTACCCGTGTGATCGCCGACTTGGCCGTGAAGTATGGCACGAGGAAGTTCGTGATGATCTCCACGGACAAGGCGGTGAATCCTACGAACGTGATGGGTTGCTCGAAACGTATCTGCGAGATTTACGTGCAGAGCCTCGACAAAGCGATCAAGGAGGGCCATGTGGAAGGCGTGACGCAGTTCGTTACGACCCGCTTCGGCAACGTGCTGGGTTCTAACGGCTCCGTGATCCCATTGTTCCGTGAACAGATTGCCAAGGGCGGTCCCGTGACAGTGACGCATCCGGATATCATCCGTTTCTTCATGCTGATCCCGGAGGCCTGCCGGTTGGTATTGGAGGCGGGTACGATGGGTAACGGTGGGGAGATCTTCGTCTTCGACATGGGCAAACCCGTGCGTATCATCGACTTGGCGAAACGTATGATTCAGCTTTCGGGCGCCAAGAACGTAGAGGTCCGGTTTACGGGTCTTCGTGCCGGCGAGAAGCTGTACGAGGAGGTACTGAACGACGAGGAGATCACGCTGCCTACCTTCCATCCGAAGATCAAGATCGCCAAGGTACGGGAGTACGATTATGATACGGTTTGCCAAGATATAGATGAACTCGTCGGCCTAGGCCGCTCGAGGGACGATATGGCCATCGTGGGCAAGATGAAGGCGATCGTCCCCGAGTTCAAAAGCCGGCACTCCAAGTACGAGGTCTTGGATAAGGCGTTAGAAAGCGCAAGCACTGATGCCTAAGGCCCCGGCGATGGTGGTGGCTATGGCGATGACTACTTTGATGATTACGCTCCAAACGTTGGTTTTCTTCTTTTCACTCATTTAAATTTGTTTTATAAGGTTGATAATACGAAGTCTGTATCAATGAGCACGCCGAAGCGTGCCCCGTTATATCTCATCCGGGCTCTCGCTGTCCGAGGAGCCGTTCTTACCGGAGATATCCACTGTTGTCTTACCGGCCTTCTGGGCCTTGATGACGGCGGCTTGGGCGGCCCGGGTGGGGACGAGGTTGAACTTGAGGCCTTGGAAGATGACTTGAAGTTCCTCGCCGGGGACGAACTGGATGTTCACCCCCTTGATATAGTCGGAGGTGAACAGGTCGGCACTCGGCGCTCCCCCGGAATTGATCTGGAGGCGGAAGGCACCCAGATCGCCGAAATTCACCTGCTTACCGGCTTTCAGACCTTCCAGCATGCACTCGGTGGTGGCGATGAGCACGGCCGAAACGTCGGCTTGGTGCACTGTGCATTTACTCGCTATCAGGGTAGATAGCTCTTTTAGACTGAGCTCGCCGTTGGTTTGCGCCTTGGCGTAGGCTTTCTTGGGTTCCTCTTTTTTCAACGGGTTGCCCATCATGGCAATGGAATAGTTTAATGACATAATCGTAAGATATTTTAAGTGATACATAAAGAACTTGGGGGATGATGAGTTGAGTCCTCACGCTTGATGACTTGGCTTTTCGTGCTCCTTGATTTAAGTCTTCAGTTTGAAAGACTTAAGTCAATTAGGCGACTTTTCTTTATCGATAACCTGACAGCGAAGATTGCCGGGTACGTAAGAGATATGGATCCATCGGGCGCCGGGCTCTAGAATGAGCTGAGTGAACTCGAGTCCGCACAGCTCGTGCGTCTCTTGTATCAGTCGGAACAAGAGGCGATGATCATCTGGAGAGCCGGCTATCAGGTCGGCGGCGCAACCGAGGAGGTGGTGACTGTGCTTGGCTCCCCCGATAAGGATGTTCAATTCGGGGCAGCGATAGCCGCTACTGATGACGATGGGGCTGCCCCAGACCCGCCGTAGCGGGTCTAGTAGCATTTCCACTAGGATCGTGACCATCCTCCGGGCCACCGGGGTGAGGCTGTTGTCGATCCCGTCTCGCCGGGCCGTGGCGGAGTCTTCAAACTCTTGATAATTAAAGTAGCGCATAGGGGACAAGGTTGATGTTTTTGTTTCTGTAGCAAAGATACGATAGGCGGAAAGCCCGGATATACCATTTGTTTCCACCTATTCGCTCTAGGAGAAGAATTTTAGGGTTCCCCTAAAAAATCATAGAATATCTGTACTTGCTTCGGCGTGATGGAGCGGTCTTTCGAGTGATAACCATGACGGATAAGGGCCTCTTTCAGTCCTTTCACGTCACGGATATATCGGTTCAACTTATGCAAAGCGTTCGAAGGGGTGCCTGTCAGGCAATATTGACGGGCGAGATCTATTTTTTTCATCTGTATTGAATTTTAAAATGACTATAGGAGGGTTTCAAGTTTCAAGGTTTCATGAACCCTCTTTCCTCACACACACGTACGTACGTTATAAGGGTTTCAAGTAAATTCCTTTATGCTCGCCATGCAGGAGGGCTCCGGAGTCGCATAGTCGGCGTAGCCATGTCTTGGCGGTGTTCTTGGGGATGTTGGCATGCTCGGCGGCCTCCATCCATTGGACGGTGGTGAACTCGTCCGGCATGGAGCTGAGCAGACTGTCCTTTTCCGAGAGGCCTCGGCTGGTGATCTCGCCGGTAGGCAGGAATGAGAGGATATGGGTGGCGTGGAGGTAGAGCGGCTCCGCCATTGTCAGAAGGGCGGCGAAGTCATCGTCGGTGATATGGAGTTCCCAGCCTCCAATGATCTTGTCCTTTAGGTTGTCGCTGTTGATGCCTTGGGCCGGCAGCAGTAATTCCGGTTGTTCCAAGGCACGAAGCATGGCTACCACCTCCATGAAACGTACGAGGTTGATGGCGAGGCGTACCACGGAACTGTTCATCTCCTGCCCGTTGGATTGCCGGGCACGCAGGAAAAGACGTACGAAGCTGTCGTTGAAAGCGGCTTGTTGCCGCTCGTCGAGGCGCAAGGTAATGGTACCCCGGCACTTGAGCTGATCGATCGTGGCCTTCCACTCGTAGCCCATCCGGTGGAATTCCTTCTCGGCGTCTACCTCGTCGACGGAGAATTGGTCGATCCATTCCCGGATCTGCGATTTGTAGTAGAAGACCTCACGGCTGAAGAGCCCGTTCTCGCCCGAGGGGATAAGCGGCGCTACCTGTCCGGGAGTACCCGAGAGCACCATCGAGAGGAAGGTGGAGTCGCATTCCCGGTATTCGTTATCGGTCCGTCGGTTGAACGAGAGCCCGGCATGGTCGAAAGCGTTACGGAGCGTATCGCTCCAATGCCCGTAATCACCCCCGATAGCGGTGGTGATGGTATCCGCCTCGGTCTCGAAAATGATACCGGTGCCGTCCGAATCGATGATATTTTGCAAGATACCCGTCCCGGTATTGTTGCCGGAGATGATAAACATACTGTTTTTAGGCATCTGGGGCATCTCCATCTTGGCTTTCTCCTTGCCTAAGGCATGATAGGCCGCCAAATCTTGGCGGTACTGTTTCATCGCTAGGTCCACTTGTTGGCGGATCTCCCGGTGGATAGGCTCGATAAACTTACGCAGCCACGCCATGATGCCCTTACCCGATGCGGGCGGAGCGATCACGAAGAGCTGGATACAGGGATAGATCCAATGCATCCCATAGAGGCAACGTACTGTCTTGCCCAAGGTGGCGCCTAGGGCGGTGAGAGCCGTGAGCAAAAGGATATCCCGCTGTTCGGCATTATCGGCGAAACCGAGGATGTCCCGTAGCAACGAGGGCCATGGATAGCCGGGTACCAGCCGTGGCAGGGAGGTGTAAGGCTCGCTGCCGATGTGGAGTGGGGCGTCGTTTGCCTCGGTTTCCCGATCGCTGGTCTCGTGGGCTTGATCTACCGTATCGGCTATATTATATGTACTCACACGTGTGTGTGAGGAAAAGGGTTTCGTGAAACCTTGAAACTTGAAACCTATTTCCACGCCCGCCAGCTTGGCCAAGTGGAAAGCGGTGCCCAGATGGACATTCTGGTTTCCGGTGCGCAAGGCACTGGAGAAAAGCTTGTTGGCGTGTAGGGCGTTGAACTTGGGCGATGGCTCGCAGAGACTGATGAAGTCGCTACGTCCTGCCTCCCCGCAATCGGTGGCGATGGCGAAAGCCAATTGTACATACTCGGCGTAGGTGGGGGCGATGTCGGCATACAGGAGCTGTATGTAACTCATGGCCCATCGAACGGTCTCGTCTCCGGGTATGAAAAGTTTCACTCCAAGTCCTCCGGGGCTGACAAAGGCGAGGCGGGTCCCGAGATAGGGGTCCTCGAAGAGGTGGTCCCGGAGTTGTTCCGCCTCCTCGAGAGAGGCGAGATGGTCGATATCGACCACTACCAACCCCGAGGCGGAGATGAGAGCGTCGCTCTTACGACGGGAAAAAACGCCGTGGGGCGTTACGAACGGCAGTTGCCGCTGCTTGAGCTGGCGGTATTCCGCTACCCTGCCTTCCCTGATGAAGGCGCGTAATTCGTTGGTAACCGTTTCGAGAGATTTATCCTCGGTGATCCATCGGTACACTTCCCGTAGTGTACAGTTCCCAGTCGGAAGCGTGTTGGTGATGGGAGGAAGGAAGTAAGACATTTGTTGGTCCATATCAATAGGATTTCAGATTAATTTTCTAAAGCTATTGCTAATAATTGATTCTGCGTTTCAGCCTATAGGCTGAAATATTGGATGATTGTTTAATGAAAATTAGCATAGTATGAAGGAAAATTTAGATTTGAACCAGATTTTATTTGATGAGTTAGTGGAATTTCCACGTAAGCGGTTAGGAATCTCTATCCGTGAGTTTTGTACGGAGGCCCACGTAGGCACCGCCACCTACAGCAAAGCGAAAAAAAAAGAGTATCAATCCCCAGAGTCTGACCCGCTTGGTACAAGAACTATGCGTAGAGATGGATGAACCGGAGTTCATGGGGTATGGGGCCGGGGCGCTCAAGGAGGTGTATAGGGCGATGAGGCGTGGAATAGAAAAATAGAGGGTTGAAAATTGATCATTTAGGGAAATAGCGTTATATTTGTCTTGACGAACCAATAAACAGAGACGAAGATGGAAGGGCGACGATTATATCCGATAGGAATACAGACATTCTCTAAATTGAGAGAGGGGAATTATGTGTATGTAGATAAGACGGAATTGGTCTATCGAATGACACACGGTGCGTCTGGTTATATATTCTTGAGCCGTCCCCGTCGTTTCGGAAAGTCGTTGCTTACTTCTACGCTCCATAGTTATTTCGAGGGGCGAAAGGATTTGTTTGAGGGTTTGGCTATCAAGTGTCTGGAGAAGGAGTGGACAAGCTATCCGGTGCTTCATTTCGACATGAGCACGGCAAAGCATATGGACAAGGAGCGGCTTCTGAGTGAGCTGGAGAGGAAATTGTATGGTTACGAGCAGATATACGGACGTGATGAGAGCGCTATTTATACGAACCAACGTCTGGAAAGTCTCATCCAACGTGCCTATGCCCAGACCGGTCAAAAGGTGGTTGTCTTGATCGACGAGTACGACGCTCCCTTGCTGGACGTGGTGCATGAGGAGAAGGAGCTGCCGAAGCTTTGCGACGTGATGCGTAACTTCTATAGTCCGCTGAAAGCCTGCGATCCTTATTTGCGTTTTGTTTTCTTGACCGGAATTACCAAGTTCTCCCAATTGAGCATCTTCAGTGAGTTGAACAATATAAAGAACATCAGCATGCTCCCGGAGTACGCCTCGCTCTGTGGCATCACGGAGGAGGAGATGCGTGAGCATATGGGTGAGGGTATCGGTCGTTTGGCCGACAACCTCGGCGTTTCTCCGGAGGGTGCCTTGGGTGCCTTGAAATCGAATTATGACGGTTACCATTTCACGTGGCCCTCGCCCGATATATACAACCCGTTCAGCTTGTTGAACGCCTTGGCCGACAGTAAACTAAATTCCTATTGGTTCGGTAGCGGTACGCCCACCTATTTGATCGAGATGCTGAACAAGTATCACGTGAAACCCCAGCAAATAGGCGCACGCAAGTTTTTGGCAGAGTCGTTTGACGCACCCACGGAACGGATGGTCGATATTACACCATTGCTCTATCAGAGCGGTTACATCACGATAAAGGATTATTCCTCGCTCACGAATTTGTACACGCTCGACATCCCAAACAAGGAGGTACGTATGGGATTGATGAAGAGTTTATTGCCCAATTATTTGCATCAATACACAGCGGATGGACTTACTACAGTAGCCCTTCTTTTCGAGGCGATCGCTGGAGAGCGGATAGACGATGCCCTGCGTCTGTTGCAGACCTTCCTGTCCACCATCCCCCAATGTGACAATACGGATTATGAGGGCCATTACCAGTCCTTGCTTTACACGATCTTCAGCCTGCTAGGAATGTATGTGGACGTGGAAGTCCGTACCCCCAAAGGCCGTGTGGATATGGTGATGCGCACATTGACAACACTCTATGTCGTGGAATTGAAGTTAAACAAGACCGCGGATATAGCCCTTGAGCAAATCAATTTGCGCAATTACCCGGAGCGCTTCGCTCTTTGTGGGTTGCCGATCGTAAAGGTTGGGATTAATTTTGATAGTGGGCGGCATACGTTGGGGGATTGGGTTATCGAGGGTTCTATGTCTTGTTGAGAGTTACAGGTTACTCTAGTCTGATAAAGATGTTTTATCTTCGTGCGGAAGATGTATCATCTTGTTAATGTAAGGTGTATCATCTTATCGTTGTAAGATGTATTATCTTTCAGAGGTATCAGGCTTACGGAAACGAAGAGACTCCTAATCGAATTGCGTACCTTGTTGGACAGTGGACAGTCAAAGAATTCAGAATTTAGAAGTCAGTATTATACAGAAGCCCTTAATTATCTGAATTGATTTAGGAAAGAGATATTTACTTTCTTGGATGATGGGGAACTACCGATAGATAGCAACCTTGTTGTGCGAACCATTCGGAAGCTTACTACTCAACGAAACAATTCACTTCATTACGGTAGTGATGCCGGTGCTGAAATGGCTGCTACTTATCACAGTGTGATTGGAAAGGTTAAATTACATGGCAGCTCAGCTAGGGATTTCATTGGATTGAGGATGTGTCAAAACTAAAATGACCTCTCCGAAAAATTACAGATTGTCCTTACAAGACCTAAAAGAGGCGTATCAAGCTCTGTTTTGAGTAATGGTACGACTCTTCTTTTTGTCTTTAAGGATGTTCAAGTTTCAAATCAAAAGCTCATCTGGGCTAAAATTGAGTTTTGACATATCCTCTAAAATTTTAATACAACCCGGTTTAGGGCACAGTAAAATGCCCTTAGAAAAGAGATAGAGAAAAATAGAATTTTTATCTTGTGAAAAGAAAGAATAATCTCTGCTTTGAGGTAAGTAGAGGAATCTATTTTGTTATTGCAAGAGTGGGAAAAAGATTTCAGAACGTTTTACACAACATGCTGAATAGTTACGACACAAGAACTGTTGTGTTTAAAAACAAATAATTTATAAATTAATCCGATATTTCGGTACCTTCTCAAACTCCAGTGAACACTGGGGCTAAGGGGTATGGCTATAGGGGGTAGATGCTTGCGCTAAATCGCTATTACCAGTACTAGTAAAGGCGGTTTACCTGATAAGGGAACAGAGACTTCCCCGGTAAGGGAACAGTAGATTCCCAACCGGAAGGAGTTATCTGTTCCATGCCTTGGGACAGTGCTCTCCCACTGCTTGGGACAAAAGATACGCTTGTCGAAGATATGGCAAAGACAGATTCGCGAACATCCAAGAGCATAAAAAACAGTTCGGTGGCGTTGGTGTTTTATTTCATCAACTTGATCCTCCAGTTCTTTTCCCGAAAGCTCTTCTTGGATTACTTGGGGGCGGAGGTGCTGGGGCTGAATACCACGGCTACTAATTTGCTGCAATTCTTGAACCTCGCAGAGCTGGGGGTGGGATCGGCTATCTCTTGTACCCTTTATAAACCGCTTGCCGAGAAAGATGCGAACGCAATTAATGAGATCGTATCCTTGCAAGGATGGCTCTATCGGCGTATCGCATGGATCGTAATAGCCGGGAGTGTAGTCCTGATGGCCTTTTTCCCTTGGATCTTCGCCAAGATGCCATTGCCGTTATGGTATGCGTATGCCTCTTTCGGGGCGTTGTTGGTTAGCGCACTATTGAGCTATTTTGTTAATTATAAGCAGATTGTGCTATCTGCGGATCAGCAGGAGTATAAGATACAGTATAGTTACAAAGCCTCAATGTTGGCGAAACTGCTTTGCCAAATATTGGCGATCCGGTATTTATCTAATGGGTATGTTTGGTGGCTGGTATTGGAAGTGGTGTTCGCTGTGGTGGCTTCGGTGGCTTTGA
Organism: Parabacteroides sp. AF21-43; assembly: GCF_003635435.1. Lineage (NCBI taxonomy): Bacteria > Pseudomonadati > Bacteroidota > Bacteroidia > Bacteroidales > Tannerellaceae > Parabacteroides > Parabacteroides sp. AF21-43. Next base: position 153,170 of record NZ_QTMG01000007.1, read on the forward strand.
ATCGGGTGATCGCCCGGACTTATCCTTGTTTAAAGACTGATTTGTATGTAGGTAAAGAGTTGGCTAGGAAATATCCGGATGTGCTCACGAAGGTCAAGCAGTTGTTTTTTCATAAGATTGCGGGATTTGCGTTGACGCAGAGTAGTCCCATTATTATATATGCCTATACGACATTAACGATAGTTGCTTTGTACGGCAATTATATGTTGATTGTAATGGGTGTTCAAACTTTGATGACGGCTCTGTTTAACAGTGTGAATGCCGGGGTTGGAAATTTGATAGCTGAAGGGGATAAGCGAAAGATCATGAGTGTATTTGCGGAACTGTTTTCTATAAGATTCTTGTTCTCGTGTATCATGTGCTTCGGGGTTCTTTTGGTTACTCCATCATTTGTCTCCTTTTGGATAGGCAAGGAATATGTTATGGATTCCTTGAGCTTGTTGTTGATGACGGCTATTCTGTTTATAAATTTAAGCCGAACAACGGTCGATACTTATATTAATGCTTATGGCTTATTTAGCGATATTTGGGCTCCGGTGATAGAAGCGTCTGTTAATGTTGGTCTATCTATCATCTTGGGGTATTCCTTTGGATTGCATGGTGTGTTATCCGGGGTTCTGATCAGCTTATTTCTAGTCGTTTTTTGTTGGAAACCTTGCTATTTATTTCGCAAGGGCTTGGATGAGCCATTGAGAATATACGTGTTTATGTATGCGAAGCATTTGGTGGTAACATTGCTTTGTGGAGTGATTGTTTTCCTTGGAATGAGATATTCAATGGAGAAAGAAAATACGACATTTTTTGCTGGATTATTAACCACTCTTGTATTCTCTGTTTTAGATACTTTAGCCTTGCTTTTTGTTGCTCAGGGGATGAGAAACCTGATGATGCGATTTGTCCGGATGTGTCATTTAACAATTATAGATGGTTGATATAATCCTCATTGTTAGATGAAAGTTCTACGTGAGGTGCTGAATATTGTATTATGGATGTATTTAAAGGAAGATGAAATATATTCTACTTGTTTTTATTAGAATTTGAATATATGAAAAAAATAAAGGGGTTAATTGTTTTGTTTTTTATCTTAATATTTCTTCAGTTTATTCTGTGGGTACAATCTCCAAGTGAGGTGATAGTGTCTTTTTTGAAATATTATTCATGCTCTATATATCTTTTTTGTATAGTCTTGTTGCTTGTCGTTAAGGATGTTGATTCTCTTTTATATACGTTTTATGTTTTAGCGTTTGGCGTTTTTATTATGTCTCGTGTATTTTTAGATGCGCTAGGATTTGAAGATGCTTATTTTTATGTCTCGACGTGGGCTAATGATTGGTCTTATTTCTCATTGTCAATTCAATTTGAGATGTTGAATTCAATTATATTTTATCTTCTTTTTTCATTTGTTGGTTTTTTGTCTTCTTGTCTCTTTGTTGATAGATATAATTATAAAATGTGCGTGAAAAATGATTCGTTGATATTTGAAATACGTCGATTGGGTTTCTTCTTGTTTATATCATTTTGTGTACCATATTTGCTGTATTTATATCAAGCTGTAAAATTTGTTGTTGAAAATGGTTATTTGGCGGTGTATTTAAATGAATCATCAACAACTGTTGATAATCCTATTTTGAGAATTAGTGATGATCTTTGTGTGGCTGGAATATACTTGTATTTAAGTACATTTCCCATAGGGAAAAAATATATATTAGTGAGTTGTTTTTACATTTTTACATTGTTGATACTGTTAGGTACTGGTGGTCGATCTGCAACATTTACGCAAGTATTGGCATTTCTTGTCTATTTAGGTATTAGAGGTATTAGAGTGAATTGGAGATGGATGTTACGTTTTGTGTTGATCGGATTTTCTTTAATATATGTAGCTCAACTCGTTAATGATTTTAGGGATAGTGGTTTTAAAGATTTAGATCAAAAAAAGGATGATGTTGTTTTCACGCAATTGATTCAATCTTTTTTTTGGCAACAAGGCACTTCTATTCAAACGATAGGCCGTACGATACAATATGTGGATGAAGTTGCTAATGGATGGCTTTATTTTGTTGGGCCAATAACAAATAGTTTTAGAGAAAATAGGTTGATGGAGTATTTGGGATTAGGAATACCTAATGGACAAACTTTAGGTACGGTACGGGAAGGGTATTCTTGGGCAGACTGGTTGTCGTATAAAGTATCTCCTAGATATTATTTAAACGGACATGGTATGGGAAGTAGTGCGATTGCGGAATCTTATCTTTTAGGGAATATGTTCGGAGTTATGATCGTTGGTTATATGTGTACATTTATAATTATGCGATTTGCCGGTAGATGTAAGAAAAAATATTCATATATGTATATATTGTTTTATGTGCTTCCTGTATTTTTTATGTCTCCAAGAGCGGAGCCTTTAAGTGTTATAACAGCTTTATATAGACCTTTTTGTGTTTTGTTTTGTGTTCAATTGATTTATTGGTTTAAAAGAAAATATAAGCTTAATTGTTTGTTTATTCCTTTCTGATTTTCACATTGTTTCTAGGAGGAATTTTTTCTGGTGTTATGTTTTATCTGTTCGTAAATGATGAAAAGAAAGTATTCAGTAATTGTTCCGGTTTATAATGTTGAGAAATATATCAATGAGTGCTTGAGCTCGTTGATAAATCAAACATATAAAAATATCGAGATTGTAGTGATAAATGATGGCTCTAGTGATAACTCTTTATCTTTAATTGAAGAGTATAGTAGGATTGATGATAGAATTCGTGTTATAGATCAAAAAAATATGGGCTTAGGATATACTCGTAATGTTGGTATTGATAATGCAGTAGGAGATTATATTCTGTTTGTTGATTCGGATGATTATATATCTTTGAATACTTGTGAAGAAATAGAGGCGGTTTTATCGTATAATAATGAGGTTGATATAATTGTATTAGGAAGATATCGCTTTGCTGATGAGGTTTATATGCAAGACCCTATAAGTAAGGGGAAAACTTGTTTTGAAACAGGTGAATCTTATTTGCTACATTGTGTGAAAAATGAGTGTTTTACAGCTTCTTCTTGTAATAAGGTCTTTAATAGATCATTTTTGGAGAAAAATGAATTAAGATTTGATACAGGTGTTTTATATGAGGATCTATTATTTGTGTTTAAGGCTTTGATTTGTTCGTCTTCTTTGATCGTGATGGATTCTCCTTACTATTATTATAGATGGAATAGAAAAGATAGTATAATTAATACGATAAAAGAGAAGGATAAAGATGTACTGTATACTGTGAATATGATGGAAAAATTCTTGGTGCAAAAAAATAAAATTTATTTGAAAGAAAATGCTTTGTATAAAGAACTTATTTTTACTTGGGTTGGTAATGCTTTGTTATTTAAATATCCTCAAAAAAAGCCTTTTTCAATTAGAGCTAATCGTATTGTTAAAGAGGTTTTAAATGATATGAATTTTAAGAAATATGTTCAATATTTTTGGGTTAATGGGAGTGTAAAAAAGAAGTGGAAATTAGTCGCTTTTTGCGCCTTATATGCTTATCCAATATTTGTTATTGGTATTTATTTATATTTTAATATATATAAACGTAGATCATGAGAAATATAGCTGTGGTTTTGGCCGGTGGCTTCGGTCAACGTTTAGGTGATGCGACGCCTAAACAGTTCTTGAAGTTGGCAGGGAAAAAAGTGATTGAACATACGATAGATGTTTTCCAAAATCATCCGTTAATAGATGAGATCGTTGTGGTTTCTAATCCTAATTATGTGCAGGAGGTAGAGAATATCTTGGTGAAGAATGAATATTCCAAGATGAAGAAAATCCTCAAGGGAGGAAAGGAACGTTACCATTCAAGTTTAGCGGCGATTAATGCTTATGAGGAAGAGGTGAATATGATCTTCCATGATGCGGTTCGCCCATTGGTCAATGATCGTATTATTACTGATTGCATCAATGCGTTGAAAACGTATAATGCGGTGGATGTTGCGATCAAGACGACTGATACAATCATTCAAGTGGATGTGGAAGACCATATTACAGGAATACCAGCTCGTGAGTATTTGCGTAATGGGCAGACTCCGCAAGCTTTTAAACGTTCTACGATAAAGCGGGCTTATGAATTAGCATTGAAAGATCTTGATTTTCAAACGACAGATGATTGTGGAGTTGTTTACAGATATCTTCCGGAAGAATTCGTGTATGTAGTCAAGGGTGAACAGTTTAATATGAAATTGACTTACAAAGAAGATCTGTTTTTATTGGATAAGTTGTTTCAGCTAAAATCAATCGCTCAACAGAATGAAACGGTAACTCCTAAGACTATAGCCGCTTTGCCTTCATCGGTTATTGTTGTTTTTGGCGGAAGCTATGGGATTGGGCTTGATATTATCCATATTTGTCGCCAGTACGGGGCGCATATCTATTCTTTCAGCCGTTCAGAGAATGGAGTGGATGTCTCCGATTCGGCTCTAGTGGCTGATGCTTTGAGAACTGTCATGGATAAGGAAGGGCGTATAGATGCGGTTGTCAATACGGCTGGAGTCTTGAATCGGGAGCCATTGGCTACAATGACATATGAGGAGATTTGTAAAAGTATTCATGTGAATTATCTTGGAGCTGTTATTGTAGCAAGGGAATCTTATCCATATTTAAAAATGAGCAAAGGGGCGCTGCTGCTGTTTACTTCCAGTTCTTATACGAGGGGGCGTCAATTATATAGCTTGTATTCATCTTCTAAAGCCGCTATCGTGAATTTTGTACAAGCGTTGAGTGAAGAGTGGCAGGATAGTGGTATTCGTATCAATTGTATTAATCCGGAACGGACTAAGACCCCTATGCGGGAGAGAAATTTTGGCATAGAACCGGAGGATACCTTGTTGAAATCAAGTGTTGTTGCGTCTGTGTCGGTGAATACTATATTTTCTTCCCTGACCGGAGAAGTGGTGGATGTTAAAAAAAGACCGTAAAGATGAAATCTGATAGTGAATTGATGAATGAGTTAGCTCATAAAACGAATTATTTACATGAGATGACATCTTCGGAGTCTTCTGCCATGAAGCGAGCTTTGTTGGATATATACAGGGATGTAGCGAAATTATGTGAAAAAGAAGGCTTGACATTAATGCTTAGTGGTGGAAGTTGTTTGGGGGCTATCCGACATAAGGGTTTTATTCCTTGGGATGATGATTTAGACGTAATGATGAGGCGTGATGATTATGAAAAATTGATTCGATTGTGTAAGGAGGGGAGATTGGGGAATAAATATGAGTTTGACTATCCTAATAGAGACACTGATGCAAAAACTGTGTTCTTGAAGATATATAGAAAGAACTCCTTTAATATAGAGCTTTTTAATGAGAATTCACCCTTCCCCAAAGGATTATATATTGATGTGTTTGCTTTAGATTCAGTGCCTAAGTATAAAATCGCACAAGCTATAAAAGGTTTTATCGCCAATGTAATCCAGTTTGTATCCATCATGGTTTTATATGCGCAATATCCAAGCGAGTCTTTGTCAGAATTTGTATCTCTAGATTCATCGTTAAAGAGAAGATTCCAAATTAAGAAAATGCTGGGATCTATCTTTGGTATTATTCCACATGCGAAATGGGTTTATTGGTTTGATCGTTTTGTGGCTTCTTCAAAGAGAGGGAATCCTCTAGGTATTCCTACTGGTAGAAAATATTATAACGGAGAAATATTTGATGCTTCTGTATATTTTCCTCCAAAAGAGGCTTTATTTGAAGGAGAAATCGTTTATATACCTGCTGACTATGATCGGTATTTGACCAATCTTTATCATGATTATATGCAATTGCCTCCAGAGGAAAAAAGAGAGAGGCATTTTATTGTAAAGTTTCAATTGCCTAATGATTAAATTGTGAGCAAATTATTTGTGTCATGGATTCTCGTAAACGTATTCTTGTAATTAGTTCTAAACGTCCATTTCCAGTTCAAGACGGAGCTTCTATTCGTACATCTCAAATGATTCGGATGTTGTCACAAATATTTGAAGTTGATTTGGTATATACTTGTAATCCTTATAAAACATTTGCGGATCTAACCGAATTGCGTTGTTTTTGTCGACAAATAAGTGAATTCTTAGAGCCCAAGTGGAAATGTGTATTACGCGCATTATTGGGCTTTTTTAAATCTAGACCATTACAATGTAGTTATTTTTATTCTCCGAGGATGATGAGTTATATACAGGAACATTTATCTTTGTATGATTATGTTTTTTGTAATAATATTAGAACCGTTCCGTACGTTGATGGAAGTAAGTGTAATAAGATAATTGATTATGTTGATGCTATTTCAATGAACTATATTGGAGCTTCTTTAAAAGCGAATTGGATATGGAGGCTGGTTTATAAATTCGAGGCAAATCGATTAATTAGTTATGAGAATAAAGTTTTAAAATCTTTTGATAAATTTATTATTATATCCGATGTCGATCGTCAGTTTATTTTGAGGCATGCAGATCTAGAAATTTCAAATAAACATATTGAGGTAATCGGTAATAGTGTTGATTTTGACGATCAACTTATTATTCCTAATGATTCTCGAAATATTGTTTTTGTAGGATCTATGTTTTATGAACCAAATATAGTTGCTGTAACGACTTTTGTTCGATATGTGCTACCTCTTATTTTGCTTTTGGATTCATCCGTTCGTTTTTATATTGTAGGCTCTCGACCATCTGCCTCTGTTTGTCGACTTGCATCTGAGCATGTTATTATTACGGGGTTTGTCGATGATCCTAAGTTTTATTTGAAGAAAGCTTCTGTTGTGGTTGTTCCGATGTATTCTGGAGCTGGAGTACAAAATAAAATTATTGAAGCGATGTCAATCGGTTGCTGTGTTGTGACAACTGAAATTGGAGCAGAAGGACTGGAGGGGATTGTTGATGGAGAACATATCTTTATCCGAACTGATTTTCAAAAAATGGCTGATACTATTATAAAATTAATGGATGATCGTTCTCTAAGAGAAAAAATAGGTAAGCAAGCGAAAAAATATATTGCAGATAATCTAACATTTGATCATATTTATGATAAATTCAAAAAAGTTTTTTACGATTTTGATTGAATGATTAATAATAATTATAAACTTGTATGAGGTTATGAGTATAAAAAAAATTCCTTTTTCTCCTCCTGATATAACTGAAAGTGAAGTTTATTTAGTATCAGAGGCTCTTCGTTCCGGTTGGATCACTACGGGGCCTAAGACAAAAGAATTTGAGAGATTAATTGCCATGTGCTGCCAAACGGATCAAGCTGTATGCTTGAATTCGGCTACGGCTTGTATGGAGTTGATATTGCGTGTTTTGGGCGTTGGGCCAGGAGACGAGGTGATTACTTCCGCTTATACGTATACCGCTACCGCAAGTGTAACTTGTCATGTGGGGGCAAAGGTTGTCATGGTAGATACCGCTCCTGATTCGTTTGAGATGGATTATGATAAGTTGGCAGATGCGATCACGGAGAAGACAAAGGTGGTTCTGCCTGTTGATCTTGCCGGTGTGGTTTGTGATTATGATAAGATATTCGCTGCCGTAGAGAGCAAGAAACATTTGTTTTCGCCAGCGAACGATATCCAGAAGGCGTACGGTCGGGTTATCGTACTTGCGGATGCCGCTCATGCTTTTGGTGCCAAATGGCATGGAAAGATGTGTGGTGAGATCGCTGATTTTACTTCGTTTTCCTTCCATGCCGTGAAAAACCTTACGACAGCAGAGGGAGGTGCGTTGACTTGGAGAAATCATGATGGGGTTGACAACGAGTCTCTTTATAAACAGTTTCAATTGCTTTCCCTTCATGGGCAGAACAAGGACGCGCTTGCTAAAACGAGGTTGGGGGCATGGGAGTATGATATTGTCGCTCCGTATTATAAGTGTAATATGACGGATGTGATGGCGGGTATTGGTCTTGCGCAGTTGAAGCGTTATCCGGAAATGCTGTATCGTCGTCGTCAGATTATTGAGAGGTATAATGAAGGACTGAAGGGGCGCAATGTGCAGGTCTTGGATCATTTTGGTGATGACCATTCTTCGAGTGGGCATTTGTATCTTGTACGTTTGCTTGGTGAGGATGTGGAATATCGAAATGCTGTGATAGAACGGATGGCTGAACGTGGGATCGCTTGTAACGTACATTATAAACCTTTACCGATGATGACAGCCTATAAAAATTTAGGTTTTGATATCGTAGATTATCCGAATGCTTACAACCAATACCATAACGAGATTACTCTTCCTTTGCATACCAGTCTTACGAATGAGGACGTAGAGTATGTGATCTCTAATTTTGTTGATATTATTACCCAATAAAATAATCAATCGATTTGAAACGTTTTTTTGATGTTGTAGCCAGCGGGATAGGACTTATCTTGCTTAGTCCTCTATTTATCATTTTGACAATTTGGATTAAGTGTGATTCTACCGGATCAGTTTTTTATAGGCAAATTCGTGTAGGACGTAACAATCGAGATTTTCAGTTGCTTAAATTTCGAAGTATGCGTGTAGGTTCTGATAAGAAGGGACTTATTACCGTAGGAGGGCGTGATCCACGGATTACACGGTCTGGTTATTATATCCGTAAGTATAAATTGGATGAGTTTCCTCAATTGATCAATGTACTCAAAGGGGATATGAGTTTGGTAGGTCCTCGGCCCGAGGTACGTAAGTATGTTGATCTGTACACGGCTGAACAACGGCGTGTGTTGGCAGTTAGACCGGGTATTACAGATTATGCGTCTATAGTGTATATGGATGAAAATAGATTACTTGGACAATCCTCAAATCCCGACAAAACTTATGTTGAGGATATTATGCCGGCGAAAATTAAACTTAATATGAGATATATTAATCATCCTACATTGTTTGAGTACTTTAAGCTGATATTTCTTACGATTTTTAAAATAGCTAGATAAAAAAGATCGATTTTGTTTTTATGTGAAATGTTATCGGGAGAGTTGGTGTAAGAACCGGCTCTCCCTTTTTTTATTTCTATCGAACGCTTGCGTTTAAAAGGCGATCGCCACCTCCGCACCGATCTGGAAGGGCTTACCCAGTTGGATAAACGGATTCCCGAATGACTCGAAATAAAATGCAGAGTAATGGGTGTTCGTTATATTACGGCTCCATAGGTTTACGTTGACGATACCTTTGCGTACGCCTACCTTTGCGTTCACCGTTCCGTAGAATTTCTGGTAGATGTCGTTTCGCTCGGTCCAGAAGATCTTTCCGACACCGCTGAATTGGGCGGAGGCGGAGAATTGGTCTATCCATGCGTTACGGAACAGGCGGGTGTATTGCAGTCCTACGTTGAAGGTATGACGTGGGGTATATGGGATGAAGTTGTTCTTGAAATCCTCTTTCCCATTGTTGTAATCCCGGAACGTAGCATGGGTGAAACCGTAATTAACGTCGGCGGTTAGCCCATCGATGATGCGGGCACGCAAGGAGGCCTCTATACCGTAGCTTTTGGCTTTCCCGGCGTTGGTGAGGATACGGCCGTTGCCGCTGTTCACGAATTTGGTCAACTGCACGTCTTGAATGTCCATATAGAAACCTGTTAATTCTGCGCTTAGGCGTTGGAATAGCAACTCGCTACGGATACCGATCTCGTAGTTCCAGCTTTTCTCCGGTTTGTAGGCGGCTACTTCCTCGATGGGGGTAGGTTCTTTGACCTCGATCGGCATCATGTCCTTGAAAGCGCTCATCATATCGTATTGCATCTGGCTTTGCATCACGTCTGCCGACATTTGTACGTTGTAGCCCCCGGTCTTATAACCTTTCGCTACCGATACGTAAGTGAACGTGTTTGGTGAGCATTCGTACTTTAAAGATATTTTCGGAAGTACTTGCCAGAAGTCTTGGGAGACACTGGCGTCCATCACGGTGGTTGGGATCGGGAAAAGTTTCTCTATGTCGATAACCGGTCCGTTTTCTACGAAGCCGAACCCCATTCTCATCTTAGCCTCAGAATTGTAATCCATCTTTTGCTTCTCGTAATCCAAGCGGATACCGGCGGTAATTGACAGACCTTCCGTGAACAGATTGTTATAAGTGGATTGGTGATACAATGCAAGACCGTAAGAAGGGGTGTCGAAAGAACCCGGAATATAAAGATGATCGTCCAGTATTTTTAGATAGGGCATCTTAGGGTGATCTTTCTTCAATTGATCGAATACGGGCTGGAGAACGGTCTTAATTCCGTCTTCCTTGAAATCGACCGGGCCGTCCGTATGTAGATCATCGTAGAAACCGTAGAGTCCGAAGGACCATTGGTAATTATTCCTCGTGTTGCTCTTGATCGCCAATTCCTCGCTGAAAGCGTTTTGCTTTTGCTTTTGGTTGAGGGTAAAGATCGAGAGAGGGGAGAAGTCTTGATCCATCTTCATGTCATCCTTGAAATATTGATGACCGGTGGTGCTGCTCAGTATCACGTGCTCATTCCGGTATTCGAGGGACAGGTTATTGGCGATGACCGTCCGTTTATAAGAGCTGGGATCGTTGATATTGATAGGATTTACATACTTGTGATCGGTATTTCCGGTTCCGATGAACATACCATATGGAAACGCTCCTTGATCCGTATAATCTACGGAAAGGGAGTAGGAGGTACGGAAGTTTGGATTGAAGCGACCTTCTAACTTGAATCGGCCGCCTACATTGTCTTCCTTATCGATCTTTTTCCCATCGTAGGCATTGGTGTAGAAGCCGTCGCTATGGTCATAGTAAGCGGCAGCGGTGAATCCGATGGTCTCGCTCAACTTAGCATAATGAGAGGCCTTGACTTTATATTGCCCGTAGCTTCCGGCCGATAGGGAGAGTTTCTTTCCTTGGTAATCGAACGGGGAGATGGTATAGATATTTACGATGCCCCCCATGGCGTTACGACCATACAAGGTTCCTTGCGGCCCTCGTAATACCTCGATGCGTTGGATATCGGTCAGCTCGAAATCGAAGGTGCTTTTATCCAGATAAGGCACGTTGTCTACATATAAGCCCACGGATTGTCCGCTACTTCTGGCTCCGATACCGCGGATATAGATGGCCGAGGTTAGTTTTGCCCCATAATCCGGCATGTATAGATTCGGGACGAAAGAACTTATATCCTTTAATGCGTCGATCTGCCTGCCGGAGATCATTTGCGGGGAAAGGATTGATACGGAACCGGGTAACGTACGGAGGTTATTTGTCTCCTTCGTGGATGAGGTCACGATTACCTCACCCATGTTATAGGTTTTTATCGTGTCGTTCTCGTTAGCCTTGATATTCTCGGCGTATACATTTTGCAGCCCCAACGCACCTAGGGCGATGATACCTAAGTAGTGTCTCTTCATCGAATTTCTTTTGTTAGTATATTTTTTCAATCGCGAAGAAACGGTAAAGAAACAGGATGGTCAATCACTAGATGTAGTGATTTTGAAAGCTGGTTTGTTGGCTTCGCTATAGTTCGATATCGTCACCTGAGATGATCCCGTTCATGATGGCGTAGAAGGTGAGGCCGGAAACGGTCTTGATGCCCAGCTTGGCGGTGATGTTCTTACGATGGGTGAGGACGGTGTTCAAGCTGATGTTCAGCTTATCGGCGATCTCTTTATTCGTGATGCCTTTTACGATCAGTTGAAGTACGTCTACCTCACGGCTGGATAGGTCCTTGTTGTTTTCGGTAGTGGTGTTGCCGGAGCTGTCGCTCGTAAATAATTGTTGCAATTGCTCGATAATGGTCTCTTGGGAGGAACGTAACGTGATACGGTTCGTAGACGAGAGCGCCCCGTGTTCTTCGGTGCTGTCGATGAGGAGGGCGGTCTTGTTTCTTCTCGGGAGGAAGAAATCTGCGTTGAGCACAAGGGTATCTGAATCGGTGAAATAGTAATCGTAGGTGTCGCTTCCTGTGGAGGAAAGCATCTCGAAATTTGGAAAATAGCAAACCTCTACCGGGGGGAAGTAGTCGGTCAGCAAGCTTTGCAGCCCAATACTTCTTAGGGTATCAGACAGTATGATCGCTATTTGTTTGTTTCGATGCATTTCAGATCGTTAGATACATAATTTTTCCATGGCCGAGACCATGGGGGTAAGGATTCGATACCGGATCCGGTTGTGTTGTTTGATGTCTTTCTCCAGACTACAGACGGAGAAGAGGACGGCATAACATAAATTCTCGTCGTAATCTCCCGAAAGATGCTTGACCATGATACTTTTTAAGTCGGCTAAAAGGGCCTCGATGGTATCTTCCGTACGTTGCTCGGAGGTGATTTGCAATCCATCGATCGTTCGCGCCGGTTCTTTTCCCAGCTTTTTACTTAACGACATGCAGTAGGGGAACCATATCTTATCATCTTTCTCAATGCGGGCGATGAGTTCTTCCTTGAATGAGGAGAAGAAGCGTCCTATCAATCCAAGAGTAGGATTGCCGGGCGTACTCATCGAGATAAAGGAACCTAGATGGCGTTCTATATTGGGGAGCTGATAACGTAAATAGTATTGGTTCGTCTTTGTCAGGTAATCAATAATCTGCGATGTATGGAAAGTTTGTAACTTCTTCTCCGGAAAATACTCCTCGTTGAGGAAGGTATTGATCACTGTCAATAAAAAGTCCGTATCCAGCGAATGTTCTTCACAGAGCGTCTTCACCGATTTGTCGCCAAGCCCGAGACGAATCCCAAACCGGTTGATTACGGGAATGAGTGAGGGGTGTTCTTCCACCACCTCACTCAATTGCATATTTGGGTATACTAAAGGCATCTTATCAAGCTTGTTCCCATTGTTCACGTAATAACTTGACGGCGGCGGGGACTACCACGTTACGGTCTCCCTGACATCCGCACTCGAAACTTACGTAGTTGTTATAACCAATCATTTTCAATCCCTTGAAGCCATTGATATAGTTATCGGCATCTCCATCCTCACCCGGCATGCTGCGACGTTTGCGGCTGGCCACGTGTACGTGTTGGAGATACTCTCCACCGGAGATAAAGGCTCCCATATCAGAGGTCTCTTCCCATGTCATATGCCAGAAGTCGCCCATGCAACGTACACCCGGATTATTGATATCCCGGCATAAAGAGGCGGCGTCGGCTACTTGACGTAGATAAAAACACTCTTTTCGGTTCAAAGGTTCAAAGATGACGCTAGTCCCATGCTGGGCGGCGAAAGTTCCCATCTCGTTGAATTGCTCGCAAAGGAAATCCCGTGTCTCCATCGTATGAGGCAAGGCGGGGACTTGACCATTAAAGGCAGGAACGATAATCACGCCCGTAGAACCTAATTCACCGGCTGCGGCGATGATCTCTTTCATCGTATCCATGCATTCCTTGCGGATGGCTGGATCGGTAGAAAGAATAAAGCCTTTGAAGCCGGCGCAAATGGCACTCACTTTGATATTACGTCCGTTTAAGGCCTGCTTGATCTCGTTTACCCGGCTGGCTAATCCTCCGCCACCCGGCTCAAAACCTACAACGCCCAACTTCTCCATAAAATCAAGTTTCTCGTTCAAACTTTCACCCGGGGCGATTCCCTCTTGGAAAGAAAGCTTTAATTCAAGGTCCTTGCCGGGCTTGTCGCTCCCTTTTTCTCCTTTGGCAGTGTTTGCCGACTTGGAAGAGCAGGAGGCCAAGGCCGTACTTCCTACCGCTAAAGCAGCGCCGGATAAGGAGGTTCTTAAAAAGTTTCTTCTATTTAATGTCATAAACAGTCTGGATTATTTCTTGTCGATTGGTTTACCCGGAACAGGAACGACGAAGCCGCTCATATCCATCTTTCCTAAGTTCAAATCTTTCGGAGTGTAATCCAATGCTGAGGCAGTCATGGCATCCCAAGTGGTCTCGGCACCCGTGTAAGCGGACTCACGACCCATGATTGCGGCCATATTGGAGATAGCAGTCTCAGAAGCTTGCTCGATTTGTTTACCACCACGGATGCAGTTGATCCAGTTTACATGCTCTAATGTATACGGGTCAGTTTGCTTGAAGTTCGCTTTTTCGGCCTCACTATCATATTTCCAGATAACGTTTCCTGCCAAATCCTTGATCTCCATCGTGTCACTGCTCCATGATCCCTTGGTTCCTTGGATGAATTCGCTTACATTATTTGCACAACCATCTATCTGGCGGCACATACTATGCATATGGATACCATTTTCCATTGTGAAATCAACGCTGAAGTTATCATATTGGTCGCCAGTGATACGACGGTGGCGAGAACCGAAACCTACAGCCTTGACTGGTTTCAATCCGCTGAACCAAGTGAATACATCTATATTATGTACGTGTTGCTCTACGATATGGTCGCCGGAAAGCCATTTCCAGTTTACCCAGTCTTTGATCATATATTCGCAATCGTTCCATCCCGGTTGACGATCCCGATACCAAAGCATATTCTGATTCCAGTAAACCGTACCGCCCGTGATCTCACCGATCAATCCTTCCATGATCTTCTTGTAAGACTCGACATAACTGCGTTGGTGATGGCGTTGAGTACCGGTTACGACACATAAGTTCTTTGCCGCAGCTTGTTTTGCGGTAGCCATAATGGTACGGTAACCAACCGGATCAACACAGATAGGTTTCTCTAAGAAGGAATGTTTGCCCTTTTCTGTGGCGTATTGGAAATGAACTGGACGGAATACGGGAGGAGTGGCGACGATCACTACATCTACACCGCTATCAATCACTTGTTTGTATGCATCCAAGCCGACGAAACGTTTATCAGCCGGTACATCAATTCCTTTCTCATCTTTTAATTTCTTTGCCAAATCATCGACACGTTCTTGGAACGTATCGCCTAAAGCCACGATCGTAACGCCGTTCGCAGCGTTCAAGAAGTTAAAAGCGGCTCCGGAACCACGTCCGCCACAACCGATTACACCAGCTTTTAGTTCTTTTCCATCAGTCGCCAGATCTGGTAATTCGGGCACGTAATAAGTACCGGGTTCTTTCAAAGGCTTTATTGCGTTCGCACTTTCACCTCCACCACAAGAAGTTAATACACCAACTGTACTACCTGTTCCAATTGCTCCAAGCGCACCCGCTAGGGCTGAACTTTTCAGAAATGATCTTCTGCTAATGCTGTTCTCTTTTTTCATGATATTATTTTTTAGACACTATTTATTAGGTTCACATACAACACGGAAACCGATTCCTCTGATATCGGAGTACCACCAGATACTCTTCGGTTGTTGCGGATCGGTTTTTAACCAAGCTTCATGTTTGGTATAATCACGGGAAGCGCAGCGAAGATCTGCCGCATCGGAGGTGTAATTACCGCCTCTCACTACCCACTCAGTACCTTCGGTAACCAATGGATCTGTGGCGCTACTTCCGCTTTTAGCGTAAGCTTCAGGATCATACTTGTCGGCACAATATTCCATTACATTACCCAACATATTCTTTAAACCAAAGGGATTGGCTTTTACTAAATCCGGTTCTTGCGTCTTGTTTTTGCTGTTCTTGCTATAAATCACATAAGAACCTATACTATCAGTCTTTGCGTCGAAAAATTTACGCCAGAAGCCTTGATCGGAGAAATCTTTTGGATTGCCCGTAAAGAAATAAGGCGTTTCCGTGCCGCCACGTGCCGCATATTCCCATTCCGCCTCGGTCGGTAAACGATAAGTCTTTCCTGTTTTCTTGGATAACCATTGGCAGAAAGTCTCGGCCGCATAATGAGTCATTGTAATAGCCGGGCGATCTCCACCACCCCAGCCTTGATCCGGAAAACCGAACGGAGGTGTAGGACCGGAGATGGCATCGACATTCGGATTACTGTTATTTGCGTATACGGTCTCTGGAGGGGTACGGCCCTCACTCATCGTATTCCCATAGAAAGCCCAGTATTGATCCCAAGTCACCTCGACCTCAGCCATGAAAAACGGACTGACAGTTACGTTGTGTACAGGCGACTCATCTGCTTTATGAAATGCCTCTTTTTCCTCACTACCCATTTTGAATGAACCTCCGGGGATAGCAATCATCTTGAATGAGACCATTGTTCCGGGAATTTGTTCTACATAGTCGGTGAAAGAGGTAACTGTAGTTGGTTCCTTAAAAAACAAACTGGTATCCGAAGATGCCCCGGATGTATTTTGTCCTGGTATACCAACCATCTTGGAGTGATTGTAGTTCGGATTGTAATGTCCTGCATCCAAATGGCAACTAATACATTGTAGATCTAGCTTTTTCTCATTCTCATCATAATATAAATGTGCCGTTACACCATCATCGGTAATTCCTTCGGGGAATAAGTTCTGATGGCACTCCTTACAAGATTCATTGGGGATATATTTAACGGCGTGTTCCAACTCGGACTTAGTTTCCCAATTGAAATCCGCGCTGTCTTTAGTCAAGTATGACCAAACATCTTTCATACCCAATTTAGCCTTTGCGCTATAATGTTTCCAAGTATTTGTTTGGGGTGGGAGGTGACAAGCTACGCAATGTGTCTTAACGCCACTTCCATTATTTACATGCTTGGAAAGTTTCCAACTGTTTTCTACGTGAGGATGCACGTGGCACATCATACAAGATTCATCTGTCGAGAAATATACAGATGTTTTATAAAGGGCGATCATAATCCCAGCTCCCAAAAATAATCCGAGGCACAGGATAAACGCCTTACTTTTGAAAAAATACTTTTTCCTCTCAGACGAGTATCGATTTGAAAATTTGTTAGTTGTCATCTGTTTCTATGGTATACGATTTACACTAAGTCTCAATTAGATTTAAAATCGGCAATAAAAGTAGTATATTCCTTTATATATTGAAAGAAAAAATAGTCTCTTTAACGAAAAATGTTGTCTTATTTACGCTTTTTTATCGGCTCACCCGATAAACCTGGGGGATTAA
>NZ_QTMG01000070.1:0-348 GCF_003635435.1 Parabacteroides sp. AF21-43
GTAAAGGCGATGCACATACGTGACCGGGAATTTGACCCGTTCGCATTCCGTATCAATGACAACGCTTTACCCGAAATCGTGGATGATTATGTATTCCAACAACCTAAGCAGGACAGGAACTTTTCGCTTGCGGAACTGACTGAACGGCAACACCGGGAAGCGTTGGAGAACGGTTTCGGCAAGCAGGTGGTACAAGGCTATTCCAATGTCATAGCGGCATTGAAACAGGGTTATGCGAGTATCGGTTACGAGCGTGGACGCAATGTTCTTGTGTCGCTTAACAAGTTTCTTGTGAACAAGCGCATGATTGTGAAAGAGGGCAAGGGCTACCGCTATAATCCCGATTTC
>NZ_QTMG01000070.1:358-908 GCF_003635435.1 Parabacteroides sp. AF21-43
CTTGTGAACAAGCGCATGATTGTGAAAGAGGGCAAGGGCTACCGCTATAATCCCGATTTCCATTATTAAAAGTCAGTTTGGTTTAGTCCGGGTGTATATACAAGAGGAACGGACTTACTATTTCCCTGTATCGGAACAGGCAGGTTTAGTATGGTACGGGTGTATATATAACGGACTAAACAGGACTGGCGCACTTTTCAACTATTTTTTTTATCCCCAAAAAAGAAAATGTTATGAACATCGAAGATGTGAAACAAATACCCATCGCAGACTATCTGCACAGTTTAGGTTACTCTCCTGTCAAGCAGCAGGGTAACGGCTTATGGTACAAATCACCGTTAAGGGAGGAACACGAACCGTCTTTCAAGGTGAACACTGACCGCAACCTTTGGTATGACTTTGGCGCAGGCAAGGGCGGCAACATCATCGCACTGGCAAAGGAACTCTATTGTTCCGACAGCCTGCCATACCTTTTAAACCGGATAGCGGAACAGACACCGCACGTCCGCCCGGTCAGTTTTTCTTTTCCCCAGCGTAGGACAGAACCGAG
>NZ_QTMG01000071.1:0-901 GCF_003635435.1 Parabacteroides sp. AF21-43
CGAGGATCTTGGTGATCTCCCACAAGAAACGGTTATATGATGTCCCGGATTCCCGTAAGGTACATACGACGCCGGTCCCCCGTCTGGGCGGCCTGTCGTTTTTTCCGGTGATCCTGATGTCCATGTTCCTTGTGATAGGCTTCCGCCTGTACTTTTGGGATATGGACTCATCGAGCCTGTCGTTCAACATGCTTTATGAGTATCTCTTTCTGTTCGTGGGCATGACGCTACTCTATCTAGTGGGTGTCTGCGACGATCTTGTGGGTGTTGGCTACCGTTACAAGTTCGCCGTCCAGATCGTGTCGGCATTATTATTGGTACTGTCCGGTAATTGGTTCGGTTCCTTGGGAGGCTTGTTCGGTGTATACTCGGTTCCCGCTTGGGTGGGAATCCCCGTCACGGTCTTTATCGTAGTGTATATCACGAACGCCATTAACTTGATAGACGGTATCGATGGCTTGGCCTCCGGTTTGTGCAGTATCGCCCTGTCGGTCTTGAGCGTGATCTTCTTTATCCGCATGCAGTATGTGTACGCCTTGTTGGCCATTTGTACGCTGGGAGTCCTCATGCCTTTTTGGTGTTACAACGTCTTTGGCAACGCAAACCGTGGCCATAAGCTCTTTATGGGTGATGCGGGTAGTCTTACGCTGGGTTACGTGATCGGTTTCCTGATCATCCACCAGTGCGTGTCGAACCAAGTCTCACCGGAGTTACCAAATCCCTATATGGTGATCGCTTTCTCCACGGTCTTGGTCCCTTTGCTCGATGTAATCCGTGTGGTGCTTCATCGCCTTCGTAATCATCGTAACCCGTTCTTGCCCGATAAGAATCATTTCCATCACAAGCTGCTTCGTACGGGTATGCGTGTACGGATGGTGATGGTGACGATTCTGTGCGTATC
>NZ_QTMG01000072.1:0-849 GCF_003635435.1 Parabacteroides sp. AF21-43
AAAAGCACGCCTTCCAGCTCCTTGTCCAGCTCAGCGTCCGTCTTTATCTTACGCACCACTTGCCGTAAGGCGTCTATCACCGTATTGCCGGTAACCAAGATTGAGTCCGGATTCACGTCCTCTCGCATCAAGTTCTGCTTGCTCAACCGCGTGGGTGCGAAATTATACGTGGCGATACGCCCCGTGACCTGACGGTTCATCTCCTCCGGCCATGGGCTATAGATGTTGTGGGTACGAAGGCCGGCCTCTATATGACCTACAGGTATCTGTTGGTAGAAAGCGGCCAAGGCGGCCGCCGTGCTCGTGGTGGTATCCCCATGCACCAGCACGACATCGGGTGTCGCCTCACGTAATACGTCACGCATACCGGTAAGGACACGGGCGGTCACATCATATAAGTCCTGACCTTGCTTCATGATATTCAAATCATAATCCGGCGTGATCTCGAACAATTTTAACACTTGATCCAGCATTTCCCGATGCTGTCCGGTAACGCACACGATGGTCTCGAACGACTCCGGATGTTTTTGGAACTCCTTCACCAGCGGAGCCATCTTGATCGCCTCGGGACGGGTCCCGAAGACTAACATTATTTTCCTCATTACAGCGTATTCTTCTATTTAGCGAACGATTATTTCTTGAATGTCCCGCAAAAGTCCAGCACCTCCACGTCATCCCGATAATTCAACCCCGCAAACTCCCTATGATTCACCAAGAAAACCACTATATCCGCCTTCTCGTATGCCTCCTTATAAGGGGTCAACTTAAACAGCTTATGCTCCGAAACGTTCGGCTCCACCACCATGATATCAGCGTTGTTGCACGATTGCAACACCTTCGTCGTTATTC
>NZ_QTMG01000073.1:0-796 GCF_003635435.1 Parabacteroides sp. AF21-43
GTATTATCTTGCTGGATTGCTGCTTGATCCTATTTTCCGGCTTATTGGTGTATACCTTGAATAACGGGGTATTATCAACCTTGGATATCTTAGGGCATCTATTGGTCACGCTGTTGGTATGCCTGATTCCTTATCTGGTAGGCTTTCGCCTGTTCCATACCTATTCGGGGATTATACGTTATTCCTCTTTCGTGGACTTGCAAAAGGTGGGATTCGCCGTCTTGTTTGGCTTGATTTGCGTAGTCGTGTTTCAGGCGTTGACGGACTTTTCTCCTTATTTGGTGTATATCCGTAAACGGGATCTGATCCTCTCCGCGTTGTTGGCTATGAGCTTGATGTGGATGATGCGTGTGTTCGTTAAATTCTTTTATGTGAGTACTTTCCGGGTGGCTAAGGCGGAGCGTGCGTTTATCTATGGCGTGAAGCAAGGTGGGGTGAGTTTGGCGAAGAGTATCCAGAATCAGGATCCGGCCCGGTTTGTGCTGGCGGGTTTTATCTCGGACATAGCGGAGATAGAGTATCGATATTTAATGGGAGTCAAGGTTTATCCGAATGATGAGGAATTGGTTTCTGTGATGAGGAAAAAACGGTCTAATGTCTTGCTGGTGTCTCCATTGAAAGTTGAGGCGATCCGGAATAATCAGGAGATGGTGGACAGGCTGATCAAGGCGAATATAAAGATCTATATGACTCCTGCCGCCCAAGAGTGGGACGGGAAGAGCGACTTGAACCATACCCAGCTGCGGGAGGTGAATATAGAGGACTTGCTGCCCCGTGATAAGATCGAGATAGACTT
>NZ_QTMG01000074.1:0-684 GCF_003635435.1 Parabacteroides sp. AF21-43
TCTTTTCCCCAGCGTAGGACAGAACCGAGCTTCCAGCATTTGGAAGTCCGTGACCTTACCCATCCGGCATTGCTCCGTTACTTGCAGGGACGGGGTATCAATGTCGAACTGGCAAAAAGAGAATGTAAGGAACTCCATTTTACCAATAATGGCAGACCGTTCTTTGCTATCGGTTTCCCGAACATGGCAGGAGGTTACGAGGTTCGCAATTCCTTTTTCAAAGGCTGCATCGCCCCGAAAGACATCACCCATATACGGCAGCAGGGAGAGCCGAGGGAGAAGTGTTTGGTGTTCGAGGGTTTCATGGACTACCTCTCTTTCCTTACGCTCCGCATGAGGAACTGTCCGACCATACCCGACCTTGACAGGCAGGATTATGCCATTCTTAACTCTACCGCCAATGTGTCGAAAGCCATTGACGTGCTGTACCCGTATGAACGCATCCACTGTATGCTTGACAATGACAAGGCTGGATATGAAGCGACACGGGCTATCGAATTGGAATACTCCTACCGTGTGCGTGACTTCTCGCACAATTATAGGGGATATTCGGACTTGAACGATTATCTGTGCGGCAGGAAGCAGGAACAGAAAAACGCAGCCAGCCAAGTGCAGGAAACGAAGCAGGAAACCGGACAACGTGCCGCCCCAAGACAAAAGAGAGGCAGGGGCATTTAATCCGGC
>NZ_QTMG01000075.1:0-409 GCF_003635435.1 Parabacteroides sp. AF21-43
AGAGGCTGGAAGACTGAGGAAATCAATGGCATTGAGTTCGAATTGAACTCTATTCTTGTTGAGAAGTGGAAGGGTAAAGCATACCGACTTGTGATTCAAAGACAGAAACGGATGGACGGTGTGCTGGATCTTTGGGAAGGAGAATACACATACCGTTGTATCCTGACTAACGACTATGAATCTTCCACAAGAGAAATTGTCGAGTTCTATAACCTTCGTGGAGGAAAGGAACGTATCTTCGATGATATGAACAATGGTTTCGGGTGGGACAGATTGCC
Source organism: Parabacteroides sp. AF21-43 (assembly GCF_003635435.1). NCBI lineage: Bacteria > Pseudomonadati > Bacteroidota > Bacteroidia > Bacteroidales > Tannerellaceae > Parabacteroides > Parabacteroides sp. AF21-43. The sequence continues at coordinate 279 of NZ_QTMG01000075.1, forward strand.
CAAATCCTTCATGGCAGAGAACACTGTGTTCCTTCTTCTTACGGCACTTATCCGTAATTTCTACAAGGCCATTATCCACAGACTTGACGTAAAGAGGTTCGGACTCAATGCAACAAGTCGCATAAAAGCGT
>NZ_QTMG01000075.1:419-624 GCF_003635435.1 Parabacteroides sp. AF21-43
AGACTTGACGTAAAGAGGTTCGGACTCAATGCAACAAGTCGCATAAAAGCGTTTGTCTTCAGGTTTGTCTCTGTACCAGCCAAGTGGATCAGAACATCAAGGCGGTATGTGCTGAATATCTATACCTGTAATAATGCTTACGCAGATATTTTTCAGACTGATTTTGGATAACGCCTACAACTTATGGGTATGATACTGCGTATTG
>NZ_QTMG01000076.1:0-321 GCF_003635435.1 Parabacteroides sp. AF21-43
ACAGTCATTCCGATGAAGGGGAGGGTGGGGAAGAATACTGCGTGAACGCAAAAACACTCTCGGATATGTAGCAAAAAAAAGCGGCACTAGGCCGCTTCAATCATTTGCTTGCTTTTTTCTTTTTAGAGACAGCCTTCTGTTTAGGCTGATCCGGTTTTTCTTCTTCTTTTTCCGGAGCCGGATAAAACTTGGTGGCTACCATCACAATGCGGTTACGCTTCTCCCCACTTTTAGAATCCGTCCATTCTTCCGGCTTAAAGTAGCCTTCAACGGTTATCAGCTCACCTTTTTTCAATACATCGAAGGAATCCAGTGCTTCAT
>NZ_QTMG01000076.1:331-550 GCF_003635435.1 Parabacteroides sp. AF21-43
TATCAGCTCACCTTTTTTCAATACATCGAAGGAATCCAGTGCTTCATTCTTTCTCCAGGCTTCAATCCCCATGAAAGCGGAAACATAAGAGGTTTCTTCACCTGTCTTGTCTGCACGGCTGACCGCGATAGAAAAGCGTGCTACGCTTGCTGTTTCAAAACTACGGATTTCTGCATCCTTACCGATAAAACCTGTTACTGCGAATGAATTTTCAATCTT